>JAAZMG010000007.1 GCA_012798935.1 Tissierellia bacterium
AAAGAATCAGGGCAAGGATTAGCTTATTTAGATGATGGAACTATGATAGTAGTGGAAAGTGGTAAAAAACATATTGGGCAAACTATAGATGTACTAGTAACCAGTGTTTTACAAACCTCAGCAGGGCGAATGATATTTGCTAAACCTAAAACTATAGTAGATAGAGCAGTATAAGGTCAATTAATTTGCCTTATATTTTTGTCCTTTTTGGATAATATAAAGTTGTAAATTATTTTATGTTTTGGTTAAGTGTGCTATAATATCTAAGAGGTGAATTGAATGTACAAAAATCACTATATTTCAGTTATAATTGCAGCAGCTGGAATGAGTAATAGAATGGGAAGTAAGATAAATAAACAATTTATTTCCATAAATAACAAGCCAATTCTTGCTCATACCATAGAGAAGTTTGAAAGATGTAAATATGTAGATGAAATAATAGTAGTTGCAAAAGAGAGTGAAATTGATTATTGTAGAAAGGAAATAGTAAAAAGATATGGTTTTAGAAAAGTATCCAAAATTGTAAAAGGTGGTAAAGAAAGACAAGATTCAGTATATAATGGAATATTAGCACTGAATGAAAAAACTGATATAGTTTTATCTCATGATGGAGCTAGACCTTTTGTGAAAATAAAAAATATAATAGATGGTATAGATGGAGCTGTAAAGCATGGGGCTTGTGTAGTTGGTGTACCAGTTAAGGATACCATTAAAGTAGTGGGAGACCATAAAGATATAGATAAAACGCCTAAAAGAGACGCCCTTTGGGCAGCACAAACGCCTCAATGTTTTAAAAAGGATATTATTATGGAAGGATATATAAAAGCTATGAAAGATAAGTTTGTTGGTACCGATGACAGTGTCCTCGTTGAAAGATTGGGCTTAAATGTAAAGATGATTATGGGTAGTTATGAAAATATAAAAATAACTACTCCTGAGGACTTAATTATAGCAGAATCAATTTTAAAGGGCAAAGGTATGATTTTTAGAAGACAAGGATTTGCATTTCAAGGTAGATAGGGTGAGAAAAGGTGAAAATAGGTATAGGATATGATGTTCATCAGTTAAAGGAAGATAGAAAACTTATAATTGGAGGAGTGGAAATACCTTTTGAGAAAGGATTGTTAGGCCATTCTGATGCAGATGTTTTGATTCATGCTATTATGGATAGTATTTTAGGGGCTTTAGGATTAGGGGATATTGGTAAACATTTTCCCGATACGGACAAACAGTATAAGGATATTTCAAGTCTTGTACTATTAGAGAGAGTTTATAATATTATGATAGAATCTAAATACAGAGTGGGGAATATTGATACCATTATTGTGGCTCAAAGACCTAAAATGGCTCCCTATATAGAGAAGATGAAAGAACAGATTTCTAAGGTTTTGAATACCTCTGCTTCCAATATAAACATTAAAGCTACTACAACTGAAAAATTAGGCTTTGAAGGCACAGGAGAAGGTATGGCAGCTCATAGTGTTTGTTCATTGGTTCCAATGGAAGAATAATAAAAATAAAATTTATTTGACAGCTTATACAAATTTTAGTATGATTAATTATAATTAAAAATATGGCTATGATAGGAAATAGTAAGTATTAATGGTTAAAGAGAAGAAATCATATGGTGGAAGATTTCTAGCCCAATTGATACTGAACCCGTCCAGGAGCTTTTAAGCGAAATTCATTATGTTTAAACGTTGGTTGCGTTAAAACTTTTAAGTGGACTTTGGATTTTGAGTCTATTAGAGTGGTACCGCGGAGGTAAACCTTTCGTCTCTATCTGGAGATGAAAGGTTTTATTTTATTATATAGGATATAAGATGGATAGAGGGAATATTAAATTATCAAAATAGAGGAGGATATAAAAATGAGGATGTCAAAATTATATATGCCAACCTTAAGGGAAGTGCCATCAGAGGCGGAAATACCAAGCCATAAATTGCTTTTGAGAGCGGGAATGACTCGTAAGCTTGTATCGGGAATATATTCCTACTTACCCTTAGGATATAGGGTTATTAGGAAAATAGAACAGATTGTAAGGGAAGAGATGGATAATGCTGGTTCAGAGGAACTTTTAATGTCAGCTATTCAACCAAGAGAATTATGGGAAGCCAGTGAAAGATGGGAAAGCTTTGGACCAGAAATGTTTAAATTAAAGGATAGGAATAGTAGAGAATTTTGTCTTGGACCAACTCATGAAGAATACTTTACAAATTTAATTAAAGATGAGGTTAGGTCCTATAAACAACTTCCATTAAACTTGTATCAAATTCAAACTAAATATAGAGATGAAAAAAGGCCAAGATTTGGCGTAATAAGAGCTAGAGAATTTATTATGAAAGATGCTTATAGTTTTGACAAAGACCTGGAAGGTATGGAAAGATCCTATAAAGAAATGTGGGAGGCCTATGAGAAGATATTTACAAGATTAAAATTAAAATACAAGGTAGTACAAGGGGATTCTGGCTCTATGGGAGGAAACAATTCTCATGAGTTTATGGCCATGTCAGAAGTAGGCGAAAGTTTAGTTGCTTATTGTGATAATTGTAACTATGCAGCTACAGATGAAAAGGCAGAAGTAGTTTATAATGTTAAAGAATCTGAAGGTATAGAAGACAAAATGGAAAAGGTATATACCCCCGATGCTAAAACCATTGATGATTTGGTAGATTTGTTTAAAATAGAAAAAAGCAATTTTGGTAAAGCTTTAGTATACAATGTTTCAGGAGAACCAGTAGTGGTTATTGTGCCAGGAGATAGGGAATTAAATGAAACAAAACTATGTAACTATTTAGGTGCACCAGAACATGAATTGGAAATGGCAGATGAAGAAACCATAATAAGAATCACTGGTGCCAACAAAGGTTTTACAGGTCCTGTAGGCCTTATAGGCGATGTAAAACTTTTAGTAGATTCTAGGATTACTAAAATGAAGAATTTGATAGTAGGTGGAAATGAAACGGACTACCATTTGAAAAATGTTAATTATGGTAGAGATTTTACTGGAGAAGTAGTAGAGGACCTATTACTTGTAGAGGAAGGAGATATTTGTCCAAAATGTGGCAAACCACTACTAATGGATAGAGGTATAGAAGTAGGTAATATTTTCCAACTAGGGACAAAGTATAGTAGTAGTTTAAATGCAAATTATCTAGATGAGGACGGGAAAGAGAAGCCCTTTGTAATGGGTTCTTATGGAGTAGGCGTATCTAGGTCCATGGCTGCTATAGTAGAGCAGTATCACGATGAATATGGCATTATATGGCCTTTAGTAGTTGCACCTTACCATGTAATAATTACCATAATAAATACTAAAAATGAAGAGCAAAAACAATTAGGAGAAAAAATATATAAAGAGTTATTAGATGAAGGTTTAGAGGTCTTATTAGACGATAGAAATGAAAGAGCAGGGGTTAAATTTAATGACAGGGACCTAATAGGTATTCCTATTAGAATTACAGTTGGGAAAAAAGCTAGTGAAAATATTGTTGAATATTCTTTAAGAAAAGATAATAAAAATATTGAAATATCTGTAGATGAAATAATGGATAAAATTAGAGGCGATTTTGAAAAAGAAGATATAAGAATCTAATAAAATAAGGCTGAGACTACCAGCCTTATTTTATATATATCTATTGTTAATAATTGTAATTTGTCTATCCTGTTTTGGGTATATAATAATATCAAACTTGTAATATTTAAACTAATAAGGTATTCTATTTTAAGAACCTATTTTAAGAATTGGAGGGATATCAGTGAGAAGGAAAATTATAGCATCTATACTAATAATTATATTTGCCTTTTCATATGTAACTTTTGCCGATGCAGAAACTACAGAAGTAGTTGTTGCTTTAGGAGAAAACCTGTCAAAAGAACAGCGAAGAGAAATGTTAAACTCATTTGGGGTAGATGAAAATGTAAAAATAATAGAGGTTACTAATCAGGAAGAAAGGGAATACTTAGG
This sequence comes from Tissierellia bacterium, assembly GCA_012798935.1. Taxonomy (GTDB): domain Bacteria; phylum Bacillota; class Clostridia; order Tissierellales; family Tepidimicrobiaceae; genus JAAZMG01. Next base: position 3,968 of record JAAZMG010000007.1, read on the forward strand.
AAAGTATATAGATGAAAAACTTCTTGGTACTAGGGCCATATCTTCTGTCTATGTAGAAAAACTTTCAGAAGGGGAAGGTATTACTGCCCAGTCCAATAATATTACTTGGGTGACCAATGATATGTATAGAAATGCATTAATAACTGCAGGGATAAAGGATGCAAAAATAGTTGTTTCAAGTCCTGTTAAAGTATCGGGTACAGCTGCCTTAACAGGGGTAATTAAAGCTTTTGAGGATATTACTGGGGAAGAGATTACGGAAAAGGAGAAGGAAACAGCTAGTGAAGAAATAGCAAAAACTGCTACATTAGGTAATGAAATAGGACAAGAAGAAGCGGAAGAACTTATTAGCAATATTAAAATGTATATAGTTAAAAACAATATAAAAAGCAAAGGCTCTATAAAAAAGGTTGTAGAAGAAATGGCTGAAGATCTAGGTATCGAATTAACAAAGGAACAAATAGATCAAATTGTTTCTCTTATGAAACATATATCTAAATTAAATTTAGACATAGATCAAATTAAGAATCAATTAAAAGATATATCAGGGAAAATTGATAAAATAACAGAACAAAATGTAGAGATTAGATCTATATTAGATAAAATATTAAATGCTATAACCAACTTTTTTAATAGATTATTTGGATAAAAGCTTAGGAAATGTTTACACTTAAAATCAACTGATATATAATATAGAAGTAATTAAAATAAGAGGAGGCATTGTTTTGAAACAGGTTAGAGTAAGATTTGCACCAAGTCCTACAGGATATCTACATATAGGTGGACTTAGGACTGCTTTATATAATTATTTATTTGCAAGACATAATAATGGTAAATTTATATTGAGAATTGAAGATACTGACAGAACCAGATTTGTAGAAGGTGCTATTGAAAGTCTAATAGAATCTTTACATTGGGCAGGTATTGAATATGATGAAGGTGTATTTATAGAAGATGGGAAAATAGTTCAAAAAGGAGAATATGGTTCCTATATTCAATCGGAAAGGCTTGATATTTACAAAAAATATGTAGATGAACTGATTGAAAAAGGTTATGCTTATTATTGTTTTTGTTCTAAGGAAAGATTGGATAAAGTCAGAGAAGAACAAAAGATTAAAGGCCTTATTCCTAAATATGATGGATTTTGTAGGAGTTTAAGTTTGGAAGAAGCAAGGGAAAGAATAGCTAATGGAGAAGAATATGTAGTTAGACTTAAATTACCTCACAATAAGGATATTAAATTCCATGATCTTGTACGAGGAGATATAATTATTAATACAGATGATATAGATGATCAGGTGTTGCTAAAATCTGATGGATATCCTACTTATCATATGGCAGTTGTAGTAGATGACCATCTAATGGACATAACTCATATTGTAAGGGGAGAAGAATGGTTGGCTTCTACTCCAAAACATGTATATCTTTATCAGGTATTTGGATGGGAGGAACCCACTTATGTTCATTTGCCTACAGTACTTAATAAGGAAAGGAAAAAACTAAGCAAGCGTCATGGTGATGTGGCGGTAGAAGACTTTAGGGAAAAGGGTTATCTTCCAGAAGGTTTGGTTAACTATTTAGCTTTAGTGGGCTGGAGTCCAAAGGATAATAAAGAGATATTCTCTATGGAGGAGCTAATTGAAGAATTCTCATTTGAAAGAGTATCAAAAACTGGTGGCATATTTGATAAAGACAAATTAGATTGGGTAAATGGTCATCATATAAGAGAATATGATATAGATAAGCTTACAGACCTTTCTATACCATATTTAAAAGATGCTGGATATATAGACGATAAATTTGTAAAGGAAAAGTATAGTTGGATAAAAGCTATGGTTCAAACGGTTATGGAAAGTATATCCTACCTTTCAGAAATACCAGAAAAGGTGGAGGTTTTATTTGACAATAAAGTAGAGCTAGAGGATGAAGATGCTTTAAACACTTTAAGGGGAGAACAAGTACCGGATATTTTAAATGCCTTTAAAGAAGAATTAAATGAAATAGAAGAAATCGATGAAGAGTTTGCTAAAGGAATTATGAAAAGGATACAAAAAAGTACGGGAGTAAAGGGTAAAAACTTATATATGCCTACAAGAATAGCTTTAACTGGCAATAACCATGGTCCTGAGTTGGTGAATATAATTTATCTTTTAGGTAAACAAAATATACTTAATAGAATAGACTATGTACAAGAGAACTATTTAAAAGATTAATTTAACTTGAATCTAATATTAACTTAATGTAAAATTAACATAAATAGTTTAACATTTAAAAGTAGTGAAAAGGAAAAGTAAACTTTAGCTTACTGAAAGAGAGGGGTTTCCAAAGGCTGAAAGAAACTCTAAGGGTCAAGTTGAAGTTGAAGTGCACCTTTGAACTTATTACTTGAAATTATAGAGTAAGGTAATACGGGTTACGACGTTATACGTATTAAAGTTGGGGAATCCAAATAGAGTGGAACCGCGGGAAGCCGTCTCTTTAAATTAGAGGCGGTTTTTTATAATTTGTTTTAAATTATGAATGGAGGATTTGAGAATGAAATTATATAATACTTTAACTAGAAAAAAAGAAAAATTTAAACCTGTTAAAGATGGTCAGGTGACCATGTATGTATGCGGTCCTACAGTATATGATTATATTCACGTAGGAAATGCTAGACCTCTGGTAACCTTTGATACATTGAGAAGGTTTTTCATATATAAGGGTTATGAGGTTAAATATGTAGTTAATTTTACGGATATAGATGATAAGATAATAAAAAAGGCTAAAGAAGAGGGAGTAACATTTAAAGAGATTTCAGAAAAATATATTGAGGAATTTAAAAAGGATGCTAAAGGATTATCTTTATATGAAGAGGAAACTAGGCATCCTAGGGCTACAAGTCATATTGATCAAATAATAGAGTTTATAGATGAACTAGTGAAAAAAGATGCTGCATATAATATAGATGGGAATGTTTATTTTAATATAAGGAAAGCTGAAGATTATGGGAAACTATCTAAAAAAAATATAGATGAACTTATGAGTGGAGCTAGGATTGAGGTAAATGAAGAGAAGAAAAGCCCAATGGACTTTGCATTATGGAAAAATGCAAAAGAAGGGGAGCCTTCTTGGGATAGCCCTTGGGGTCATGGAAGACCTGGTTGGCATATAGAATGTTCGGTAATGGCAAAAGAACTTTTAGGGGAGACTATAGATATTCATGCAGGAGGAGAGGATTTACAATTTCCTCATCATGAAAATGAAATAGCCCAATCTGAAACTTTAACAGGTAAACCCTTCGCTAACTATTGGCTTCATAATTCTATGATATATATAAATGATAAAAAAATGTCTAAATCAAAATCTAATTTTTTCACCGTCAGAGATATAGGAAAGGAATTCGATTTAGAGGTATTAAGGTTTTTTATACTATCATCCCATTACAGAAATCCTCTTAACTTCAGTAAAGAGTCCCTGCTTCAATCTGAGAAAGGTTTAGAGAGACTATATAATGGTAAGAAGAATTTAGAATATTTGATGGGAAAAACTGAGGACAAAGATATGAATCTAGAAGATAAAAAGATTTTAGACCAGATAGATGTATATAAGGACAATTTTATTAAAAGCATGGAAGATGATTTAAATACTGCAGATGGAATAGCTAGCTTATTTGATATAGTTAAACATGCTAATTCTAATTTTAATGAACAGACTCCAAAAACTATGATACAATATACCTATGATACTATGCTTGAGCTATCTAAAGTACTAGGTATCTTATCTAAGGAAGAAGAAATACTAGAGGATGAAATATTGAGATTAATTGAAAAAAGAACTATAGCAAGGAAAGATAAAAATTATAAATTGGCGGATGAAATTAGGGATGAACTAAAGGAGAAAGGAATAATACTAGAAGATACTCAAGAAGGAGTAAAGTGGAAAAGGCAGTAGAATAATAGGACTACTAGATAAAATAATATATAAAACAACTAATGAAAGGATGAAAGCCTTTGAAAGTACAGTTATTAAGGTATACACCTGAAGGAGAAAAGTTAATTGCTTCTGCAGCTAAATTATGCTATTCACCTTCTGGAATTGGAAGTATAGAAAAGAATCTTAATGGGGAAAGTACAGCAAAGTTTTTAGAGATGTTAGTAGATTTAGGCCATGAATCTCCTATAGAACATGTAAATTTTACTTTTGGAGTTGAAGGTGTCTCTAGGACACTATCTCACCAATTGGTGAGACATAGAATAGCAAGCTATTCACAACAATCTCAAAGGTATGTTAAGTTAGACCAATTTGAATATATAGTACCTCCTTCTATTACAAAAGATAAGGAAGCAAATAGATTGTTTGTAGAAGCTATGGAGAAGAGTCAAGAATATTATAATAGGATAACGGATATTCTATTTAAAAAACATCTTAATGACTATTTAAAACAGGGTATAGAGGAAAAGGTGGCTAGGCAAAAATCTGAAAAAAGGGCTATAGAGGATGCTAGGTATGTATTTCCTAATGCCTGTGAGACAAAGATAGTTTTCACAATGAATGCTAGATCTTTATTAAACTTTTTTAGATTAAGGTGTTGCAATAGGGCTCAATGGGAGATAAGGGAATTAGCAATAGAGATGCTTAAGAAGGTTAAAGAAATATACCCTATCTTATTTAAAGATGCTGGGCCTGGATGTTTAAAGGGGACTTGTCCAGAAGGACCAATGACCTGTGGTAAAATAATAGAAGTTAGAAAAAGGTTTGAGAATTTATAACTATAAATACTTTAGTAGGGAATATGGAAAGTAGGTATGTATTATGAAAGAACAGTATATTGTTGGAAGAAACCCTGTATTAGAAATATTAAAATCAGACAAGGAAGTAGAAAAAATACTTGTTACAAAGGGACAACTGAAAGGCTCTATTAATAAGATTATAGGTATAGCTAAAGATAGAAATATTATTATTCAACAAGTAGATAAAAACAAACTAGATCAAATATCCGGGGGCAATGCTCATCAAGGGGTAGCTGCTTTGGTAAGCCCTTATAATTATTCTTCTGTAGATGAAATTATAGACAAAGCAAGAAAATTAAACACATCGCCATTTATCATAATTCTTGATGGTATTGAAGACCCCCATAATTTGGGAGCTATTATTAGGACTGCAGAATGTGGAGGAGTTCACGGTATAATTATACCTAAAAGAAGGTCTGCTCACGTAACCCAAACGGTTTATAAAAGTTCAGCAGGTGCTGTGGAACATATGTCCATAGCAAAAGTTAATAATATATCAGATACAATAGAGGAACTAAAAGAAAAGGGTCTATGGGTCTATGGAGCTGATATTGATGGTCAGGAATACTATTTTAATACGGAATTAAAAGGTCCTATTGCTTTAGTAATAGGTAGCGAAGGCAAGGGAATATCAAGACTTGTGAAAGAAAAATGCGACTTTTTATTAAAAATTCCTATGTTTGGACATATTTCTTCTCTTAATGCATCCAATGCTGCCTCCATATTAATATATGAAGTGGTAAGGCAAAGCTATGGTAGTAAGAGGTAAGAAACCAAAGGAATATCTTTTTATAGATGGTTATAATGTTATAAATTCATGGAATAATCTTAAGGAGTTAAGTAGTATAAATTTGGAGGTAGCAAGGGAAGAGTTAATAGAGATAATGGCCGAATATCAGCATTATTCAAACATTAAGATAATAATAGTATTTGATGCTCATATGGTCAAGACAAATAGTGGAAAGAGAGAAACTATTAAAGGTGTTGAAGTGGTTTATACAAAAGAAAATGAAACGGCAGACCAATATATTGAAAAGATATTAGATGATATTGGTAGGGTAAAGAAGGTGAGAGTTGCCACCTCCGATTGGATGGAACAGCAAATAGTATTAGGGAGAGGAGGTACAAGGATATCAGCTAGGGAATTAGAAGTAGAAATATTTAACAACAAAAAATTGATCAAGCAAAAAACAAAGGTTGAGAATGCTAAAAATAATTTATTAATAGGGAGGCTAGACGAAGAAACATTAATAAAACTCAATAAGTGGGGGAAAATCAAGGAATAGCTTGACTATTATCTTTTAATTAATTATAATTTAATTAATTATGGTTTTGCCTTTTAAACATAGTTTTGGAGGGGATGCTAGGTGGGGTTGGAATTGTATAATAATTTAGATATAGCTGCTTATATCAATATGGAAGACGAAGATGTTGTAGAAGTGGCAAGAACTAGCGATCCAAGAGCATTAGAGTATTTAATAAAAAAATATAAAAATTTTGTTAGAGTGAAAGCAAGATCCTATTTTTTAATAGGGGCAGATAGGGAGGACATTATTCAAGAAGGAATGATAGGACTTTATAAGGCTATTCGTGATTATGATAGGGACAAGCTTACTTCATTTAGAGCTTTTGCAGAACTTTGCATTACAAGGCAAATAATTACTGCAATAAAAACGGCTACAAGACAAAAGCATATACCATTAAATTCTTATATATCATTAAATAAACCTATTTACGATGAAGAATCCGACAGAACTTTGCTGGATATAATATCAGGTGCAAAAATTACAGATCCGGAGGAGTTAATAATCAGCAGTGAGGAATTGTACTCTATGGAGAGTAAGGTTGTTCAACTTTTAAGTGACTTAGAGTGGCAGGTTCTCATGGCTTATCTAGATGGGAAATCTTACCAGGAGATAGCCGATGAATTAAACAGACATGTTAAAAGTATTGATAATGCACTGCAAAGGGTTAAACGTAAGCTTGAAAGATATTTAGAACTAAGAGGATGTTAAATTAACTATTGACAATAAAATCTCTTGGTAGTAAAATATGTTACAGTGGTTTTAAATGCCCATGTAGCTCAGCAGGTAGAGCACTTGCATGGTAAGCAAGAGGTCACCGGTTCAAATCCGGTCATGGGCTCCAAAATAATAATAAAAGAAACACCCGGAAGAGTTTTCTTATTAAAATTTTATATTATTAAGGAGGAGTAGGAAATGGGTAAAGCAAAATTTGAAAGAACTAAACCTCATGTAAATATAGGAACTATAGGTCACGTAGACCACGGTAAAACAACATTAACAGCAGCAATAACATC
>JAAZMG010000001.1 GCA_012798935.1 Tissierellia bacterium
GGCACGGAAAAACAAAGTTATTGGGTTTTTTAGTTGACAACTTTTCTCAAAAAGTCCTTGGTTCTTTGATTTTTAGGATTTGTAAATAATTCTTCTGGACTACCCTCTTCTAAAATTATTCCATCATCCATAAATATAACTCTATCTGCTACTTGTTTAGCAAAATTCATTTCATGGGTTACTATAACCATGGTCATACCTTCTGCTGCTAGTTGTTGCATAACCTCTAATACTTCACCTACCATTTCAGGGTCAAGGGCTGAAGTAGGTTCATCAAAGAGCATTAAATCTGGTGACATAGCTAAGGCTCTAGCTATGGCAACTCTTTGTTTTTGACCTCCAGAAAGTTGAGTTGGATAAGCTTTGGATTTATCACTTAAACCTACCCTTTCAAGAAGTTCAAGCCCTATATTTTCAGCTTCGCTCTTTTCCATATTCTTTAATTTGATAGGTGCCAATGTAATGTTTTCTAAAACTGTCATATGAGGGAACAAGTTAAAGTTTTGAAAAACCATGCCCATATTTTGTCTTATTTTATTAATATCATTTTTAGGATCGGTAACAGAGAGATCTTTAAAAAATATTTCGCCACTATTTGCTTCTTCCAATTTATTTAAGCATCTTAATACGGTGCTTTTTCCTGAACCACTAGGGCCTATTATTACTACAACTTCTCCTTTAGCAATATTTAAGTTTATTCCCTTTAATACATGTAAATTACCGAACTTTTTATGCAAATTTATGACCCTAATCACTGGTTTTCAATCTCCTTTCAAAAGCTCCTACAATTGTAGATAAGCTAAAGGTAATGATAAAATATATAATTGCAGTAACTATTAGTGGTTCAAAGGGTATAAATGTATTTCCCCTTACTGTATCTGTATTATACATTAATTCATGTATTCCAATTATTGAAACTATAGAGGATTCTTTAATAATGGCAATAAATTCATTACCTAGGGCAGGAAGTATATTTTTTATAGCTTGAGGTAGAATAATGCTTTTCATGGACATAGAATAGTTAAGCCCTAAAGATCTTGCTGCCTCCATTTGTCCCTTATCTACAGCTTGAATTCCTGCACGAACTATTTCTGCCACATATGCAGCACTATTTATAGATAAGGCTATAGCTCCTGCCATTAGGTCCGAAAAATTACTACCTAAGATAGGTATTTCAGGAAACTTTATACCTATCTTAGATAGCCCATAGTAAACTATAAATAGTTGTACCATTACAGGTGTTCCTCTAATAAACTCTATATAAGCAGTTGATATAGCTTTTAAAACAGGGTTATGAGATATTCTCATTAACGCAAATAGTATTCCAAATATTACACCAAATATTATTGTAATAATAGCTAATAGTATGGTTATTCTTGCACCTTCTAAAAAAAACATATAATAATCTTTTAAAAAACTAAAATCCAATTTTTTAGACCTCCTCAGTACGCCAAATCCTTAGATTAGATATTAACTCTATATTATTCTTCTGAAAGAGCAGTAGCATCTTGTATAAACTTTTCAAGGGTATTGTCTTCCATTAATTTATCTATAGTACTGTTTACAGCATCTATTAGTTCTGTATTGCCTTTCTTTATAGCTATGGCTACTCCACCTTCTTTACCAAAGTCTATATAAGGAGAAAGACTTAGGTCTGGGTTTGCTTTGTCATAGGCTTTAGCAACAGGGATAGCTAAAATAACTCCATCGATTTTTCCATTCTTTAACTCTAATACTAAATCCGTAATCTTACCTAAAGCTTTAACCTGTGAATCTTCAATATCATTAGCTAC
>JAAZMG010000085.1 GCA_012798935.1 Tissierellia bacterium
AAAGTCAGGTGAGACTGGAGAAGAGGCAGAATTTGATGGATACATAAAGATATATGATACAAGGAACCAACAAGTTCAAGAAATGGCTTTAGAGGAATATGTGAAAGGAGTAGTGGCAGCAGAAATGCCTGCCGAATTCCATATAGAAGCTTTAAAGGCTCAAGCTATTGCTAGCAGAGCCTATGCCATAAGTAGGACTATTAAATATCCTGAAGGTCATCCTGATCATATAGAGGCTTCTCTTTGTACAGGCATTCATTGTCAAGCATATCTTACATTAGATGAGCTAGCTAGTATCCACGCTAAGGATTGGCCTGAGAAATATTGGCCTAAAATAGAAGAGGCTGTAAATTCGACAAAAGGCCAGGTTTTATATTATAATGGGGAGATTATAGAGCCTTTGTATCATTCCACTAGTGGAGGAATGACAGAAGACTCTTTAGATGTATTTGCTGTAGATGTACCTTATTTAAAGGCAGTTTTAAGTCCTTACGAAGAAGAGGCACCTAAATTTAGAAGTCTTATTACTTTAACAGGAGATGAATTTATAAAGAAATTGACCACCAAATATCCTGGTTCAAATATTACTAAGGATAATCTATCTGAAAAGATAAAACTAGTAGAAAAAACTCAAAGCGGAAGGATAAAAAAATTAGCTATTGATGGAACAGTTATAAATGGTAGAGAAATAAGAGAGCTATTTGAATTAAATTCTACTAATTTTACAATAACCTATAACCCTAAGACCAATATTGTAGATATAGAAACTATAGGATATGGTCATGGTGTAGGCATGAGCCAATGGGGAGCCAATGGTATGGCTAAAAAAGGCAAAGACTATAAAGAAATATTAAAACATTTCTATACAGGAGTAGAATTAGGTGAATACGGACAAGGGGACGCGGACAAGGGGACGGTTAACTTGTCCGGATTTAAGAATTTAAATAAGCAGTTAAAGAATTAAAAACATTCTTTAACTGCTTATTTTTTTATTTATATGTGTATTAAATATGCAAATGTGGAAATAATACGTAATGGAGGTGGGAGAGATGAAAAATAGGTTCTCAAAATTAATAGAAAAAGATGGATTCTATATTATTTTATTTATATGTGTATGTGTTGTAGCTATTACAGCTGTATGGGCTTCAAGGAAAAATTTGGACAAGGAAGAAAACCAATTATCAAAGGCAGAGGATTTTATCATAATAGACGATAGAAAATCAGAACCCTCTTTAGAAATAGCTAGGATGGAAAAGGATTTAATGATGGATAGAGAAATAAGTAAGGTTGTAGAAGAGCCAGAGGAACAAGATGAACAAGAGGAAGATACGATTATAGAAGGCGAAGAGGAAAAGGATTTAGATTTTGTAGAGGAGGAAGCTCCCCCTGTTAATTCTAATACCCAAGAAGGTATGACAATGCCTGTAGATGGAAAAATAGGAATGGATTTTACTACAGATAATTTAATATACTCAGAGACTTTAGAAGAGTGGACTAGTCATAAGGGAATAGATATATTTGCACAGGAGGGGGAAGAAGTTAAGGCTGTTTTATCGGGAGAAGTTGTAGAGGTATATGAAGACCCTTTATGGGGAATAGTAACTATAATAGACCATGGTAATGGGCTTATGACAAAATATGCAAATCTATCTACTGGGGAAATGATAGAAGAAGGCTTTAAGGTTACTAGAGGACAGGTAATAAATAAAGTTGGAAAATCTGCATCCATCGAAATGATGATGAACCCTCATATCCATTTTGAGGTGATTAAGGATGGAGTTAATGTGGATCCAAAAGATTATTTACCTGTTTCTAGCCACTTAAACTAATATATATTTGTTCTAATAGGAATTTAAAATGCATAAGTATTTATAAAGATTAAAAACCCAAAATTAAGTCCAAGGGGGGTTATAGGCAAGTGAAAGATTATATAGAGGAAAGGGCATTAGAAATTGCAAAGTACATAATAAGTGAGGAAGCCACCGTTAGGCAAGCAGCTGGTGTTTTTGGTGTAAGTAAAAGTACTGTCCACAAAGATGTTACAGAACGTCTTCCCAAGATAAACCCTCTTATAGCAAATATGGTAAAACAAGTCCTAGAAAAAAATAAAGCTGAAAGACACATTAGAGGTGGTAAGGCAACTCAATTAAAATACAAAGCTATAAATGATTAAATAGGGGTCCCTTTGGGGACCTTTTGGTTTTTTTGTAAATAAAAAAGGAATTTTTGGATTTATATAGAATACATATACGATATGATATATTAAAGTATATATGATTAAAGGGGGCAAATAAATATGGCTGCTTTTAGAACTGATTTAGGCATAGATTTGGGAACGGCGAGTATTTTAGTATATGCAAAGGATAAGGGCATTGTTTTAAACGAACCTTCTGTTGTTGCAATAGATCAGAATACTAACAAGTTTTTAGCTGTAGGAG
>JAAZMG010000086.1 GCA_012798935.1 Tissierellia bacterium
TGGATTATAATTTAAACTTGAACTTTTGTCAACAAATTAGGACCTATAAACCATATTAATCCATTATATTCGGCCTCCTTACTTTTCCCATAAAAAAACCAAATAATATTTTAAATATAGCAACTGCTGGAATAGAAAATATCATTCCCATAATTCCAAAGACCCCTCCACCTATAATCAAGGCTAATAATACAGTCACAGGATGTATCCCAGTACTTTTCCCAATAATCTTAGGCGCCAATACATTATTTTCTATCCATTGAATTCCAACAAATAATATAGCTATCCATAAGGCCTTTATTGGGCTACTTAATAAGGCAAAAAACACAGCTGGCAAAAATCCTATAAAAGGTCCAAAGTAAGGTATAATATCAGCTATTCCCGTTAACATTCCTATGATTATAGCAAAATCAATCTTTAATATCAAAAGTAATATAGTAGTAGCCACACCTACATATAAAGCCAATAATAATCTTCCTCGTATAAACTGACTTAAGACTCTATCGATTTCTAAGAATAATTCTTTAACTTCTTTTCGGTTTTTTTTAGGTACGGTTAAATAAAGTTTAGTTTTAAAATACTCTTTATCTTTAAGGAAGTAAAATGTTAATATGGGAATTAAAATTAAACTAATAACCTTAGAAAAAGTTGATATTAGACCTTCAAAAAACCTACTTACACTTGTTATTATTAAATTTTGAATATTATTAATGTTTTTTAATATAATATCTTCTATTCCTTGAAATATTGGTGGCATATTATCAATATTAGTATAATACTTCATATATAATTTATCTGTAAACTGGGAAACTTTCCCAAAATATAGTGGGATAACGTTCATAAATCTTTTTATTTCTCTTCCTGTTTTAGGTATAACTAAAAAAGACAAGATAAATATAATTCCAATAATTATAATATATACAATAAAAACTCCAAGTCCCCTTGATATATTATGCTTTTCAAAGTAATTAATAATAGGATTAAATAGATAAGCTAATACCATTGAAATAATTATAGTATAAATAGTATCAGATAAAATCCCATATTTTTTAGATAACAGATAAAAAATATACACAAATATTACTCCAGCTAATATAGGTACTGCTTTTTTCTTATTAACTTGAATTCTTTTATTAGCATCAACATACCTATTCCCAATATGTATTAAATAATAAATAGCAAATACTATAAATACGGATATTAAAATAAATAAATTTCTAATTAAAGCTGATGATTGTATATTCATAATACTTGTCTCCATTTTTATTAATCTAATAGGCAACAGCTAGCTGCTGCCTATTCCCATAAAGAATTTATACCATTTCTTAAAGTAGAGCTTGCCCTTCTAGCAGTTCTCATAAGCCTTCTTCTTTTCATAGGACCCATTCTTGTTCCAAAGATCATACCCAGAGAAGCTCCAATTATACTACCAAGCAATGCTCCACTTCTAAATCCATTGTTATTCATATATACCCTCTCCTTTCTTCTTTGTATCTATTATTTTGTCTCCTACCATATATTTAATCCTATAAATTTTTTGCAATGATAGTTATTTTTGTTAATTTAATTGAATTTATTATCAGGTATATAGATACGTTCTTCTTTAATAATAGTATTTTCAAGGAAAGGCATATAATTTCTGCCCTTCAACAAATCCTCAAATATTCCTTCTGTAATTATAAAACCTTCTATAAAACCATTTTCTTTGTTTATAAGGACATCTTTTACATATCCTATACATTCTTCGTTTTCTAGTCTTATTTCTTTATCTATATAGTTAAATTCCTCTTTTATATTCACCTCTAGCCCATTCTGGAGGACTTTACCACTTTTTAAATATAAAACTTGGTCATCATTTAAAAAACCAATATCTTCATAGGATATTGGAAATTTATTTTTAATAAGGTTGTTGTTTTTAATAACCAGATAGGCAATCTTTTTATAATCATCAGAATAAATCACATCAAGTATTTTGCCTATAGGTTCTTCTGTTTCCTTATCAACAACTTTTAATGTTACCAATTGTTTATACCTTATCATAGACATGCCCCTTTTCTATCCTATCCCTTTATATTATTCCTTAGATAAGAAAAATTATTAAGTCAAAATTGCAGTTTTTATAACTCATGAATTTTGGATTTCAACAAAGTCTATATTGTCATAATATATTTCGACAAAAAATTTTGTTATATTTAAAACATAAGGGGAATTTTATTCATTTTTTAAATGTTTCTATTTTCTAATGCTCATGAGGATCTTCAGTTAGGTCAAAATCCTCTAAACCATCTATATGAACATTATTCTTTTTTGAATAATCCAACAAAGCTGATTTGATAGCTTGCTCCGCTAAAACAGAACAATGCATTTTTACAGGTGGTAGACCATCTAAAGCCTTTGCAACTGCTTTGTTGGTTATACTCATAGCCTCCTCTATAGTTTTCCCTTTAATCATTTCTGTTGCCATACTAGATGATGCTATAGCAGAACCACATCCAAAGGTTTTAAACTTTACATCTACTATAACCTCATCTTCTATTTTTAAATACATTTTCATTATATCTCCACACCTAGGATTTCCCACTTCTCCTATACCATCTGCATTTTCTATTTCTCCCACATTTCTTGGATTCTTAAAATGTTCCATAACTTTTTCTGAATACATTTATTTAACCTCCTTAACCTTTTCATATAAAGGTGACATAGACCTTAATCTAGCTACTATTTCTACTAGCTTTTCTACTACATAATCAACCTCATCCTTAGTATTAAAATCCCCTAAAGACAATCTTAAGGACCCATGAGCTATTTCATGAGGTAACCCTATAGCTAATAGTACGTGAGATGGATCTAATGTCCCTGAAGTACATGCAGAACCACTAGAACCTGCAATACCTTCCATATCTAAACTTAATAACAAAGATTCTCCTTCTATAAATTCAAAACAAATATTTATATTTCCAGGTAATCTATTGGTTGGATGACCATTTAATCTAACATAGTCAATGCTTTCAAATACTTTTTTAATCAATCTATCTCTCAATTCGATTAATTTATTATTATGTTCGTCTAAATTTTCATAGGCAAGCTCTATAGCTTTTCCCATTCCTACAATTCCAGGTACATTTTCAGTTCCGGCTCTACGATTTCTTTCTTGACCGCCTCCTGAAATAAGTGGGTCTATTTTAACCCCTGGTCTAATGTATAATGCCCCTATACCCTTTGGTCCATAAAATTTATGAGCAGCCATAGATAACATGTCTATATTTAACTCATCTACATCTATTTTAATATGGCCTATAGCTTGAACCGCATCTGTATGAAAATATACTCCCTTTTCTTTAGCGATTCTTCCTATTTCTTTAATAGGTTGTATTGTTCCTATTTCATTGTTTGCAAACATAATAGAGATTAATATAGTTTCATCGGTAATGGATTTTTTAAGTTGATTTAAATCTACTATCCCATACTCATCTACATCTATATAGGTTACTTTAAACCCTTGTTTTTCTAAATATTCACAAGTATGAAGAATTCCATGATGTTCAATTTTTGACGTTATAATATGATTGCCTTTTTTCCTATTAGCAAAGGCTACTCCTTTTAATGCCCAGTTATCTGCCTCCGAACCTCCAGCAGTAAAAAATATATCCTTTGCATTAGCATTTATTGTTGTAGCTATTTTTTCTCTGGATGTTTCCACTGCAACCTTCGAAGTGCTTCCTAATGAATATATACTTGATGGATTACCATATTTAATGTTAAAGTATGGTAACATTTCATCTAAAACCTCCTGCTTTACTGGAGTTGTAGCAGAGTTATCCATATATATAAGTTTTGTCATTTGTATTCCTCCTAATTTTTAGTTTTATTTGTTACTATCTTTTCGCTTTCATCAAGCATATCTTTTAATGTAATAGAATCTATAACTTCATCTATACTATCTCTAATCCGCATCCAAACTAATTTAGTAACACAGCTTTCTTCCTTTGCACATTCATATTCCTCATCTATTACACAATCAGCCGGAGCCAAATCTCCTTCTAATGTACGGAGAATATTTCCTACAGTAATATCTTCTGGTGGCTTTGCTAACATATATCCACCTTGCGCACCTCTTACACTATTTAAAAGACCTTCTTTTCTTAATGTAGCAACTAATTGTTCTAAGTAATTCTCCGATAAATCTTGCTCCTCAGCAATGCTGTTTAGTGGTATAGGACCTTCGCCATAATAGCAAGCTAATTGATACATAGCTTTAAGTCCATATCGCCCTCGGGTAGATAGTCTCATTTAATCACCTCTTTTAATCCCAACTAAACTACTTGGTATTCTTTTATAAGTATATTATACCCTACTATTTTTGTCAACATTCAATATAAAAAATTTATTTTTCTATCTTAAACAATAAAAAAAGGGCAATTGCCCTTTTTTTATCGTATTATAAATTTATTATTTGTCTTTATAAACCATTAAAGTTTAACTATGTTTTGTCGATTGTTTTTCAAGTCTTTGGTTACATTTCTTGTATCAAAAACTATTTTTGCACTTTCTATAACCATCTTATAGTCAACATTGGTATGATCTGTAATTATTAATACTAAATCTTTCTGTTCGATCCTTTCCTTCGTTAATCCTACTGATTTGTATATTTTACCTTTCCACTGAAAAGTTGGCATAAATGGATCATAATATTCAACCCATGCACCTTGTTTTTCTAAACCTTCTATTATTTTTAATGCGGGAGATTCTCTTAAATCTTTAATATCTTTTTTATAAGTTATTCCTAATATAAATATACTAGAACCATTTAATGCTTTTTTTTCTTTATTTAATATTTTGCCTATCCTATCCAATACAAAATCCGACATAAAATCATTTATTTCTCCTGCTAGTTCTATAAACCTTGTATGATAACCATACTCTTTGACTTTCCATATTAGATAAAAGGGATCTACAGGAATACAATGTCCTCCTAGGCCTGGCCCTGGATAAAATGCTTCAAATCCATAAGGTTTAGTTTTTGCTGCATCTATAACTTCCCATACATCTATATCCATTTTATCGCAAATTATTGCCATTTCATTAGCAAGAGCTATGTTTATATTTCTATAGGTGTTTTCTAATATTTTCCCCATTTCAGCAATCTTTGGACTTGATACTACATGTATTTCTCCTTCAAGAATATTTCCATAAAGAGTTGATGCTATTTCTGCACATTTTTTGGTTATGCCACCAACTAATTTAGGTGTATTTTTAGTATTATGCCTTTTATTCCCGGGATCAACCCTTTCAGGTGAATATGCTAGATAAAAATCAATACCACATTTAAATCCAGTTGATTCAAGTATAGGTTGTAAAACCTCTTCTGTTGTTCCTGGATAGGTTGTACTCTCGAGGATAATTAACATATCCTTATGCAAATATTTAGCTATTTCTCTAACTGAACCCTCTATATATGAAATATTTGGTTGTTTATATTTATCCAAAGGTGTAGGCACACATATAGATATACAATCAACCTTTTTTAATATGCTATAGTCAGTAGTAGCTTCTAAAAGTCCTCTATTCACTACATTGGTCAAATCTTCATTGGCCACATCTGCTATATAGCTTATACTATTATTCACCATGTAAACCCTTTCTTCCTGATTATCCAATCCTATAACTTTATATCCTGATTTAGCACATTCCATAGCTAATGGAAGTCCTATATATCCTAAACCTATTATCGCTACTAAAACTTCTTTTCTTTTAATCTTTCCTAATAACATATTCTCAACCCCTATCTTAAGGGATAGAAGTCTTTAATTCTACCCCTTATAAAATGCTAGTTCTCATCTACAAATTAAAAATAAAAAGGCAGTAAAAAGCTCCCTTCTTTGTGCCTAAATTATTATATGCAGCTTACAGATATAATGGTAATAGATAACTTGCTTTTAAATATTCAATAGGGGTATTTGTCTTTAGATTAATATATATGCTTTCTTAGTAAATATAAAATAACACCATAATTAAAGAGAGCAGTACTGCTCTCTTTTTATTAACTATGGTTCTGGGTATAAATCCTCAAATTGCGGCGGGAAGAAGTCTGGAAATTCTAAATAATCAAAGTTGTCACAGATATCTTCAGGACTAAACTCCTCACAAGGATCTGGTGGAGGACAATATCCAAAGGTAGGTATTAATAATTGAACCGTTCCTACTACCTTAACTATTATAAATACACCTGCTGCAAAAGTTAATGTATCCTCAGTTTGAATTGGCTGACCTAACTTATCAGAACTTGTTTCTACTACTATTCTAAACTCAAATTCATCCCTTGCATCTGGAATAAACATAATTATATCTTTTAATATATCTGGTAGAAACCCTTCTATAATTTTACCTTCCGTGGTAATTATCTCAAAAGGTATCCTTAATGTAAATCTTACTCTTCTAAAATTAGGTGTATTATCAATGTCAGTTACAATTAATGTCTTAGGCACAATAAAACCTGGCTTGAATTTTATATTTTCAAAAGTTTTTCCTTTTAAATCTATTTCTACTTTAGGAAAGCATTGTCTCTGCTGACAACTTGCAAATACTTTATCTACTATAATACAATCACAATCCATAATTTCAAGTATTTGTCCCAAGTTTTCAACATCCAACTTGTTTAGCTCCTTCATTCTTTTTCACTCCTTTAAATTTAATAATTTGACTTTCAATTACATATTATGAATTAAGAA
>JAAZMG010000087.1 GCA_012798935.1 Tissierellia bacterium
ATCCGGATGACCTTCTATATCCGTGGCTATCTCTAAAATTTTCTCCTTTGAAAGAGGAGAACCAGCCAATTCATTTGCTCCAATAACTCCTCCTAAAATACAAGATGTACTACTGCCCAACCCTCTAGAAATTGGTATATTAGTATCCATATTTATTTTAATTCCCTTAACTGGATATCCTATTTTATCGAAGGTTTTTAACATGGAAGTATATACTAAATTATTTTGATTTGCAAAACTATATTCACATCCATTAATCTCCAACCCTTTAGAAATTTCTTGAAATGTAAAGGTATTATATAGATTGAGGGCTAAGCCAAGTGTATCAAATCCTGGACCAATATTTGCACTAGTTGCAGGAACCTTTACATTAATCATTTGTGCCACCTACCTTCAAAAACATCTTTACCATCTGCTCCATATCTTCTATATTACAATTGTTATCATGTAATATTTTCTTATGTTTTAAGGTTTTAATAGCTTGTGGAACGGCAATATTAGCATTAGTCCCCATATCTTCTAATATACTAAATTGATCCTTACCCTCTATATCCATGCCAATAGCTGCTGCTACCTTGCTTCCAAATTTAAATGGACTAGCAGTTGAGGCTATTATAGTCTTTGTAGTATCTTTGGTTTCCATTTTGTATTTTTCATATACATTATAAGCTACTGCAGTATGAGGGTCTATTAAGTAATTATTCTTTTTAAATATTTTATTAATTATTGCACTAACTTCTTTTTCAGTAGAAAAAGAACCATAAAAATCCTTAATATTTAGATTCTCCATCTTATAATATCCTTGGCAGGATAACTGATTCATCTTCTCCTCTATCATCTTATCCCTCTCTCCACTTAAATGGAATAGAAGTCTTTCTAAGTTACTAGATATCAATATATCCATCGAGGGAGATGAAGTCAATATTAATTCTCTTCTTCTATCGTATATACCAGTATTGAAAAAATCTGATAAAATATTATTCTCATTTGATGCACATATTAGCATATTTACTGGAAGCCCCATTTTCTTTGCATAGTAAGCTGCAAGTATGTTTCCGAAGTTCCCTGTTGGAACTGTAATATTTACCTTTTCATTCTTTTCTATGTGACCTTGCTGTAAAAGCGTCAAATAGCCGTAGAAATAATAAACTATTTGTGGAATTAACCTACCAATATTGATTGAATTAGCTGAGGACAAAATATAGTTATTCTTATCCAAATAATTTACAAATTCCTTATCATTAAATATATCTTTAACTCCTTTTTGAGCATCATCAAAATTACCATTAATACCTACTACGAAAGTATTATCTCCTTCTTGAGTTATCATCTGTCTTTTTTGAATTTCACTTACCCCATTTTCAGGATAAAATACTATTATTTTTATTCCTTCAACATTGGCAAATCCCTCTAATGCAGCCTTTCCCGTATCTCCAGAAGTAGCAGTTAGAATTACTATTTCCTTATGAGTATCTCTTATCTTCATAGCTGTCTTTAATAGATATGGAAGTATGGATAAAGCCATATCCTTAAAGGCAAAAGTCGGTCCATGAAATAGTTCAAGGAAAAATACATCTTCTACTTTTACTATAGGTACAATTTTATTAGTACTAAACTTATTATCATAAGCTTTATCTATACAGTCTTCAAGTTCTTTAGATTCAAAATCTGTAAAGAATTTACTCATTATCATATAAGCTAATTCCTTATAATTCATATTCATACAAGTATCTAAATCGTCTACCTTAGGTAATATGCTTGGAACAAACAGCCCTCCATCTTTAGAAATTCCTTGTATTATTGCTTCACTTGGTGAAATCGATACTGTTTTGTTTCTAGTGCTAATATATTTCATTCCAACCTCCTTGTAAAATCTAATATTTACTGAATATTTTACTATATCATTGACTTTATTCCAAATATATCTTTTAACTTTAATCCTTAATAACCTTTATGTAAATCTCTCTATTTCTTGGCCCATCAAATTCACAGAAATAAACTCCTTGCCATGTTCCAAGCTTAAGTTCCCCATCTTTAATAATTACTGTACATGATGCCCCCATCAAAGAGGCTTTTATATGTGCATGAGAATTTCCTTCAAAATGGCGATAATCTCCTATCTCTGGGAATAATTTGTTTAGACTTGATAGAATATCATATACCACATCAGGATCTGCATTTTCATTTATAGTAACCCCTGCTGTTGTGTGTGGTATAAATACTACTGCTATTCCATTTTTCACCTGGTCCTCTCTTACTGTTTCTCTTATAAGATTTGTAATATCTATGAATTCCTGGGCTTTTGTTGTTTTTATATTATATTTCATAGTAATCTACCCCTCCACTAATTTATATATTATATCACACTAAAAAGTTAAACCCAATCATCACAATTACATGTAAATGATTTGATATGGGCACTTGTAGATACATAATATGAATTATGTGAAATAACTATACTTTATCTCTATTTAAAAGTTTAAATAGAAATTCACATATAAACTTTAGCCAAATTATAACTACTATCGGCTCTAAGTACCCAACATAAAAGAATATTATCTTGGTAATAAATATTTTAATATTTGAATCATAGATAGACATACCTACCCTGGTAAAATATAACATTCTAAATAGCAATAAAAAACTTGTGATAAATATTCCTTTACATATGGAATCACCAGAGAACTCACCAAATTTAAACAATCTTTTCACAATATAACCTCCATTTCAAAGATGCATATTTCGAAATATTTAACCCATAAAATGTTAATGTTATTTATCATTATATCATAGCACATCAATTTCTTTTTCTATATAAAATTGTTGTAATTTGATACATTTGATTATTTGGTCTCTATATTTAATCGAAATTCGGACAACATTTATAATTATAGCTGTAACTTTTGTAACATCAAAGGACTTATAGAAGTAGAATTTTCATAGTCATTATAGCAAAATAGGATTCCCCTATTCGTTATAAAAATAGATGAAGAAAATTTGATTTCCCCATCTATATTAGAATTAATCTTCACTAAATTAAATTGTATATTTAAATTTTTCAGTAATACTAATTACATTTCCATCTTTTACCTCAATGAAATACGGTATCTTTTGCTCAGAAAGTGAAAATTCATTTAATTTTCCTAAATGGTTTATAAATTCATCTTTTTTTGTTGTAGTATATAGCCTATCACCTTCTGCATTTTTTACAAAGTCAAGATTTACATCTGTAAAGGTAAATATGACCTCATCTGCCAACTCAAAGGTTCTCCTACCTTTATTTTTATCAATAATTGTATATCCATTTGGCATATCATATTCATTAAAACCAAGTTCTTTTGCCCTTTCCTTGTCTTCCCACTCTACAATTTCAACTTCATTAAAATGCAGAGTATTATCCTTTATTACAATATATCCTACCAAGGATTCAGGCTGATTTGCTTTTGTATTATATTCAGATCCATATATATTATAAAATTCTTTGAAACGATTTTTATCTTTAGCCACTTCTGAAGTTTTATGACCTAATGTTGACATAGTTAAACTATCTCCAACCTCTCTATTTATATAAGAGACAACAATATTCATATCTCCACCGTCTATAGCATATTTAATATAGTCTAAATTATCAATAAGTGAGAATAAAATCAAGGACTGGGGTCTCCAAACATAGTTAGAACTCATGGCTATATACTCCATCTGAGTCTCAACATCAGCTTTGAAATTAACCTGTAATCCATAAGGCTCTTCCTTAGTAAACAGCTCCATTCCAATAGGAGTTAATTCTTCTGGAAAATCTAAAAGATTGATTATATTACCCACTTTTGAATTATCTCCTATATAAGTTCCTTTAAGCTTATATAAATCATCTATTTTACTAATATCTTTGCTCTTTTCTTTTATATTGCCTTTGTTTTTCTTACTATCTTTACTTAAAAAAACATCTATATTATTTTCTCCGAAATAATCAATAATTACGTCATCTGCAATGATTTCTTCCTTACCATCTACAATCTTTATTAATCTGCCATACCTAATTAATCTGCCATACCTATCATCATTTAATCTACAGATTAATATCTCATCTTTAGATATATTTATGGGCATAAAATCAAATTCATTGCCCTCTGTTAACTTTCGTACTTGGGAACTTTTCAAATCATATTCATAAATATTATGAGGTTGATTTTCCCAATCTTTGTATGCTTGGTTAAAATCAGTTATAACGTTAGGATCTATGGCTTTAGTTGCAGAATATAATAACTTATCTCCATCTAAAGTAAAACTAGGTGTCATGGCCACTAAGC
>JAAZMG010000088.1 GCA_012798935.1 Tissierellia bacterium
CCTTCTTTAAAGTTTCAGAGTATATTTCTACCTTTTTAGAAGGGGTCTTGAACCCATTCTTCTCATATTTCTTCTCTTCGAAATCTCTATACTTATATCCATAATCTATATCCATCATCTCTTTAAAGGTCTTACCAATACCTTTCAATCTATATTCCATAGTTTCCTCTTCCCTATCCCAAGGGAAAGCTTCATCATATCCCATAGCTTTAGCTATATCACTAATAAACTTCCATTCTGAAATGCCATGTTCGCTTTCTATTATCTTAGGTGCTAAACCTACTATACCATCACCAAGGCTATCTGCCCCTTGCCATACTTCATATCTCTCTATAGGGAAAGTGCCCGGAATTACTATATCTGCCATTTTGGCCGTCTCTGTCATAAAATTGTCCATTACAACCAAAAAGTCTATTGTCTCTAATGCCTTCCTCAACTTATTAGCATTTGGCCATGTCAGTATTGGATTACTCCCTATAACTATCATGGCTCTTAATGGATAAGGCTCGCCTTCCAAAATAGCATCACTAAATATATTAGCCTGAGCACTATTATAAGTTTTGCAGAATAAAGGATATTGAGAAATTCCTATGGGGTCTTTATTATATTTAACATCTTCTAATTCTAATGAAGATAAAGGTGCAGGAGAACCCATAATAGCTCCACCAACTACATCAACATATCCCATAATTGCTTGGAGTATTGAAATTGCTCTAGCTGTTTGGAATCCATTTGTTAGAAGCTCTATTGCGATTCCAGGAGAAATATTTCCTGGCTTATTATTGGCAAACAACCCAGCTGCTTCAACAATATTCTCCTTGGGAACACCCGTAACTTTTTCAACCTTTTCAGGAGTATAATCCTTAACCAAATCTATTAACTTATCAAATCCTATGGTCCATTTTTCTACAAAATCCTTATCGTATAACTTTTCCTCAAGGATTACATGGATAAGGCCTAGAGCCAATGCCCCATCTGTTCCTGGTCTTACTTGTAAATGGATATCTGCCCTTTTAGCTGTCTTTGTTTCCTGAGGATCTACTACTATTAATTTAGCTCCATTGTTTATAGCTTTATTTATATCCATCATTTGATATGGACTAGAATTCATTGGATTATATCCCCACAAAACTATACATTTACTATTTCCATAATCAGGGCTAGGAAGAACCCCTATAGTCATCTTATTTGCCATCTCCTTTGATAGATGACAATGACAACCAGCTGATGACTGGTTTGGAGTTCCATAAGCTTGGCCAAGCCTTCTTGCATAGGCTGAAAATTGTTTCCCCACTCCTGCCTCTCCTGTATGTATAGCTAAGGATTCGCTGCCAAAATTCTCTTTTAAATATGTAAGTTTTTGGATTATAATATCCATAGCTTCTTCGTAGCTTATTTCTTCCCAATTTCCTTTATCATCTTTTTTCATTGGTTTAGATAATCTATTTTTAGAGTGAATTATTTCAGGCAATGCCCTCCCCTTGGGACAAATAAACCCTTTGCTTATAGGATGATCTTTATCTCCTTTAACATGGATAATTTTATTATCTTCTACTGAAAATTCCATTCCACAGTTTCCGCCACAAAGACCACATATTCCTTTAACCATAATTTCAACCTCCTATATTGCAATTGTATTACAAATAACTTTCTTTTTTCGTGCCAGGCACGAAAAAAGAAAGTTATTATATATCCGTTACACTAAAAAGCATTTTTGCCACTTCCAAAGCTTCTGATGCATTTAAACAGAATATATCATCTTCTGACACTCCCATTTTTGCTACCCATTCATCATATTCATTCTTCGTACAGAAGAAATTCATAATATTTCAGCAATTTCCTGACCAATCTTGATTTTTATTTAAATCAACATGAAGTATATGCATATCTTCAGGATAAAAATCGGCTAACTTTCCATCCTTTATCTCTACATGAATAGATGATCCACAATTACTACATACAGAGTCAATTACTACATCTTGCTTAAAAGTAAAAGCTGTTCCCATTCCATCTATAGCACACATTGCATTAAAACTTCTTCCATCTGATAGAGTAATTTTATGCTTAGTTGGAAGAGCTGATACTGGATATATGAAATTTACATTTTTATCTTCATCTACTACTATCGCTACTTTATCTAATAAATTGTTAAATAGATTATATAAATTTTCTTTTGAAAAGCCTATACTTTTAGCTAAATCCTCTGTAGTTTCATTTAAATTAAAAGGTTTACCATTATCAATAGTATAATTCATTAAAAATCGTCTAGCTTTTTTTTCATCTCTATTTAATCTTTTATCTATGCTTTCTATCATCAGCTCCTCAGCTGGATAGTATCTAAATTTAAAACTTTCTTCCATGTTTTTTATTCCTCCGTTACTAAGCTTGCTTGCTCTAAATAATTTTCTAATTTATTTTTATATTCCTCATATTCTTTAGACTTTCTATTTCTAGGTCTGCCTAGTTCTATAGGCATATCTGCTACTATTTTTCCCTTATTCCTAGACATAACTATGACCCTATCACTTAAATAAACTGCCTCATCAACATCATGGGTAACCATTACAACTGTTGTCCTATCTTCTAACCAAATATCTTCTAACTCCGATTGTAAACTTTGCCTCATTTGATGGTCTAAAGCTCCCAAAGGCTCATCCATTAAAAGCACATCTGGCGTAGTAGCCAATGCTCTTACTAATGCAGTTCTCTGTTTCATTCCTCCAGAAATTTGATGAGGATATAGATGTTCCTGTCCATTTAATTGAGCTATCGTCAACAAATGTTCTAATCTCTTCTGTCTTTCTGCTTTTCCCATCTTTATTTGTTTCATAGGAAAAAGTATATTATCTTTAACAGTCATCCAAGGGAATAATGCATAGTTTTGAAATACAAAACCCCTATCTGGTCCTGCTTTTGTGACCTTGTTTTCCCCTACTAATATTAAGCCTGAATCAGCTTTTTGAAACCCTGCTATTATCGTTAAAAGTGTTGTTTTACCACAGCCTGATGGACCAAGTAGTGATATAAACTGTCCTTTTTCTATTTCAAAGCTGATATCTTTAAGAACCTCTTTATTTTTCCCATTATTAATAAAGGCTTTGTTTATACCTTCTACCCTAAGCTCCATTACTTAATGTACCTCCATTTAGTAAATGTTCTATTTATCATTTGTAATATCCTATCAACACCAAAGCCCACAATTGCAGACATAATCATAAGTGCTATAAGCACATCTGTTTGCATCCTAGTTTGGGCTTCTACCATAGAGTAGCCAAGACCGGCACTCGTCGCTATGAACTCCGCTCAGATAACGGACATCCAGCCAGTACCTACTGCAATCCTTGCTCCTGTAAGTACATCTGGTAATGAGCCAGGTATTATTATATGAACAAATATACTAAATGGTCCTGCTCCCATACTCCTAGCTGCATTATAATAATCTTTTGAAATACTTCTAACTCCTTGAATAGTATTAAGAATTACTGGAAATATAGCAGAAAATGCAATCATAAATATAGTTGGCCCATCTCCTATTCCTAACCAAATAATAGTTAAGGGCACCCATGCCATAATAGGCACCTGCCTAACTGAATCTATAATACCTGATAGCATTTTTTCAATCAACTCTGAAAGCCCCATTATATATCCTAAAGGTATACCTACACATAATGAAACTAAAAAACCTTTCATAACTCTTTTCATTGTAATAAATAGGTTTACTAAAATATCTACATCTGTAGCTGACTTAATCAATGCTGTAATAGTATCTTTAGGTGTAGGTAATAATAATGGGGAAGCTAATTTTATAGATAAATAATGCCATAATCCCATCATCCCAACAAAAACAAGCATTCTATATATTTTCTCTTTTATATCTCTTTTTTTCATCTCCCCATATTTTAATTTGCCATTATAGAGAGAAGCTTTATTTTCCATTTCCCTAACCCTCCTTCATCTAAATTAGCTTTAGTATAACTATAAAAATGATTTTTAAGAAGTTCCTCGTCATTCATCAATTCTTCCAAGGACTCATTGTATGTTTTTACAAATTTCTTAAACTCTCTGGTTTTCTTAAACTTTGTACTAGATAAAAGAACATAAGTAGTATAATCTCCATCAACTACTGTATCTTCTTTTTTCCCTTTTAAATGGATACCTTTTATAAAATCTATTATTACTGCATCTACCTCACCATTTTCCAATGCATAGGGAAGGGCCCCTACCATCATTGGAGCTATCTCTACATCTTCTCCAAACCTTTTTCTTATTAAATCCTCTTGATAATGTCTCTCTTGAGTCATACCAACTATTTTAGGATTCTCGGTTTTCATTACAAATATATCTGAATTCATCATGCATTCAGAGATTACCTCAAACCCTTCTACATTTTCAAGATAGACTTTAGCTGCTTCTTTACATATAATTGCCATATCCAATATATCTGAGCTCAAGGCCCATTGAGAGGTTTTAGCTCAGCAGTCCTTTATAAAATATGCTTCAAATTCATCACCTATATCTAATTTTTCATTCTCTATCATGTAGTCTACTACAAACCCGGATATATCATCAGATACGCCAATTTTTATTTTTCCCCCCAGGTTTTCTCCTGGGAGGAAAAGGGTTATTGATATTGCTATTACAATAATCAATATCATCAAAAATACTCTATTCATCTATTCCATCTATCTCCATTGCCTTCTTTTTAAATTCTTCATAAGTCATTCCTAGTGGAAAAATTGGATCTATCTCTTCTTTTATGAAAGTATCAAAATCTTTTGCACCACAACTATTTAACACTTCTAAATTAACAGATTCATCTAAAGTTTCAGGAACATTTTCTAAAAGATTATGCTTTTTAATCATATCAAAAAGATGGTTTAGATTTTCTTCCTTAAGCTCCCAGCTTAAAGTTCTTCCTTCCCCTATTGTTTTTTTGTAAATAGTCATTAGGGAAACTTCCAATGGCACATCATAGTATTCAGCAAATATTTCAGCTGCTTTATATGGATGTGAATACACATATTCTATGGATTTTGTATGGGCTAATGTTA
>JAAZMG010000089.1 GCA_012798935.1 Tissierellia bacterium
ATTCACCATAGGTAATCTTATTTCCTCTGGTTGCATTTCCCTTCATTCTTCCTCTATGAACTCTACGATATTTTACTCTTTTAGGCATTAACATTTTACTTTTCCTCCTTCCTACAGCTATTTATAAGCTAATTTCTTTCTCTTTTCTTGTGAGTTTCTTTTTCTTTGGCTACTTTCTTAGTAGGAAGAACCTCTCCTTTATACAACCAAACTTTTACTCCTAGCTTTCCATAGGTAGTATCTGCTTCTGCAAATCCATAATCTATATCCGCTCTTAACGTTTGAAGAGGTATTGTTCCCTCACTATAACCATCGGTCCTTGCCATATCTGCTCCACCAAGTCTACCAGATACAGAAGTTTTGATTCCCTTTGCACCTGATCTCATAGTTCTTTGGATTGCTTGTTTCATTGCCCTTCTAAATGAAACCCTTCTTTCAAGTTGAGATGCAATGTTTTCCGCTACCAATTGAGCATCTAATTCCATTATTTTTACTTCTTCTACATTTACGATAACATTTTTTCCCGTAAGTTTTTCAAGATCTTTCCTTAACGCTTCAACACCAGAACCTCCCTTACCTATAACCATGCCTGGCTTAGCAGTATAAACCGAAAGTTTTATCCTATTAGCTGCTCTTTCTATTTCAATTTTTGAAATTCCAGCTATAAATAACTTTTCTTTAACATACTTACGGATTTTATGATCTTCTATTAAATAATCGCTAAAGTTTTCTTTATCAGCGTACCATTTTGAATCCCAGTCTTTTATTATTCCAACTCTTAATCCATGTGGGTTAACTTTTTGACCCATTAACTATCCCTCCTTTTCTACTCTCTCTCTTTAACTACAACTCCTATGTGGCTGGTCCTTTTTAATATTGGATAAGCCATCCCCCTTGCCTTTGGTCTCCATCTTTTAAGTTGGGGGCCATCATTAGCATAAGCTTCTTTTATATATAAATTATCTCTATCCATGCCAAAATTATTTTCAGCATTAGCGATAGCTGAATTTAAAACTTTTTCAAGTTCTCTTGCGCCTTTTTTTGGTGTAAATTTAAGGATTGTTAAAGCTTCATCTACTTGTTTACCCCTTATTTCATTACATATGAAGTTTACCTTTAGAGGTGAAATTCGTATATATTTAGCCACAGCTTTAGCTTCCATCCTGATTCCCTCCCTTATCTTCTATTTCAACGTAGTTGTTTTTTCTGACCTGTCGCCATGCCCTCTAAATGTTCTAGTAGGTACAAATTCGCCTAGTTTATGCCCTACCATATCTTCGGTAATATATATTGGTACATGTTTTCTACCATCGTGAACCGCTATAGTATGGCTAACCATTTGTGGAAATATAGTTGAACGGCGGGACCAAGTCTTAACAACTTTCTTATCGTTCTTTTTATT
Source organism: Tissierellia bacterium (assembly GCA_012798935.1). Classification (GTDB taxonomy): domain Bacteria; phylum Bacillota; class Clostridia; order Tissierellales; family Tepidimicrobiaceae; genus JAAZMG01. The sequence goes on from JAAZMG010000089.1 coordinate 1,403, forward strand.
TAATTCTTCTATTTTTTTAAGAAGATGATCATCGCAAAAAGGACCTTTCTTAAGAGATCTACCCATTATTATTCCTCCTTTCAGATAATGATATGAGTTATTTCTTCCTTCTTCTTACTATATATCTGTTAGATTTTTTGTTTTTAGCCCTAGTTTTATATCCTAATGTAGGTTTACCCCAAGGTGTTACTGGTGATGGCATGCCTATAGGTGTTCTTCCTTCTCCTCCACCATGTGGATGGTCTACAGGATTCATTGCACTACCTCTAACACTAGGTCTAATACCTCTATGTCTATTTTTCCCTGCTTTCCCTATTGTTAAGTTCTCATGTTCAATATTTCCTACCTGCCCGATTGTAGCACGACATTCTAGTAACACAAGTCTAAATTCCCCAGATGGTAATCTAAGTTGAGCATATCTTCCCTCCTTAGCCATTAGCTGTGCTTCAGACCCGGCTGATCTTACTAATTGCCCGCCCTTTCCTGGTTTAAGTTCAATATTGTGGACAGTAGTACCTATAGGAATATTTTTAAGTGGTAAATTATTTCCTACCTTAATATCAGCATCTATCCCAGATTCTATAATATCTCCAACCTTTAATTTACTTGGAGCTAATATATACCTTTTTTCACCGTCAACATAGTGGATAAGTGCTATATTAGCAGTCCTATTCGGATCATATTCTATAGCTGCAACCTTTCCAGGTATTCCATCTTTGTTCCTTTTAAAGTCAATAATTCTATATTTTCTCTTAGCGCCGCCACCTATATGACGCATAGTTATTTTCCCTTGAGCGTTTCTTCCGCCCTTTTTGTTCATATTAATAACCAATGATTTTTCTGGTTTATTTTTTGAAATATCTTTAAATGTGGAAGTAGTCATTTGTCGAATTGCTGGGGAAGTTGCTTTATATTTTCTAATACTCATTGTTGTTCCCTCCTTCTTTTGAAACTTTTATTACATTCCTTCAAAAAATTCTATTCTGTTGGAATCTTCTGTTAAAGTTACTATCGCTTTTTTCCAGCTAGGTCTCCTGCCTACATGGATGCCCATTCTTTTTTCTTTTCCTAATGCATTCATAGTATTTACTTTTTCAACCTTAACATCAAAAACGCTTTCTACTGCCTTTTTAATCTCCGACTTATTAGCTCTTCTATCTACCTTAAAAGTATACTTCCCATAAGCCATATCTTCCATACTTTCCTCTGTAATTATAGGCTTAATAATGATATCATGTGGAATACGCATTATGCAAACACCTCCTCCACTTTTCTTACTGCATCTTTAGTTATAATAAAGGAGTCGAATTTTAATATATCATAAACATTCAATGTATTAACAAGTGCAGTTTGTACATTTGGAATATTCTTTGCTGATTTGATTACATTAATATTTTTTTCATCCATTACTATAAGAACTTTTTTGCCAGCTTTAACATTAGCTAATATTTTTACCATCTCTTTAGTTTTTGGTTCCTCTAATTTTAATTCTTCCAATACAATTATTTCATCATTTAAAACTTTTGAGCTTAAGGCAGATTTCATTGCTAATCTTTTTACCTTTTTAGGAACCTTATAACTATAATCTCTTGGCTTTGGCGCAAAAGCAACACCACCACCAACCCAATGAGGTGCTCTTATACTTCCCTGACGAGCTCTACCTGTACCTTTTTGTCTCCAAGGTTTTCTTCCTCCACCTCTTACTTCGGCTCTTGTCTTAGCTGATTGGGTTCCTTGTCTTCTATTAGCCAGTTGATTTTTAACTACTTCATAAAGCACATGTTCATTAACTTCAATGCCAAATATATTATCTTTTAACTCTATTTCTCCTACTTGTTCACCTAACATATTATAAACATTAACCTTAGGCATGTCACATCCTCCTTTCCTAATGTTATACTATCTTTTTATAACAGTTTCCTTAATTGTTACTAAACCGCCTTTTGGTCCTGGAACAGCACCCTTTATAAGTAATAAGTTTCTATCAACATCTACTCTTACCACTTCAAGGTTTTGTACTGTAACTCTTTCATTTCCCATTCTTCCAGATCCTTTAGTGCCTTTAAACACTCTACCTGGATACGCAGCTGCAGCCCTAGCCCCTGCTGTTCTATGAGATTTTGAACCATGGGTTTCAGGTCCTCTTCCATAGTTATATCTTTTTATAGCTCCCTGAGTACCTTTCCCTTTGGATGTTCCTATAACATCAATTTTGTCGCCTTGTTCAAAGATATCTGCCTTAATCTCTTGCCCGATTTCAAATTCTTCTATATTTTCTACCATAAATTCTTTAATATATTTTTTATATTCTACTCCTGATTTATCAAAATGACCTTTTAATGGTTTGTTAACCCTATTTTCCTTCATATCTTTAAATCCTACTTGAATAGCATTATATCCATCTTTTTCTTCTGTTTTCTTTTGTATTACTTTTAATGGTCCTGCTTCAATAACTGTTACTGGAATAACAACTCCATCTTCAGTAAATATTTGGGTCATTCCTATTTTTTTACCTAAAATATTCTTCATCTTTGCACCTCCTATTATCCTATAGCGGATTACCTGTAGTAATCATTCTAAGAAATTATAACTTTATCTCGATATCAACGCCAGCTGGTAAGTTTAGTTTCATAAGTGAATCTACCGTTTTTTGATTTGGATTAAGAATATCGATTAATCTTTTATGGGTCCTTTGTTCAAATTGCTCCCTAGCATCCTTATGTTTATGAACCGACCTTAAGATTGTAATAATCTCTTTTTCTGTTGGTAGTGGAACTGGTCCAGATACGTCTGCACCTGTTCTTTTAGCAGTTTCCACTATTTTTTGAGCTGATGAATCTAAAAGTTCATGATCATAAGCTTTTAACCTAATTCTTATTTTTTGTTTACTGTTGTTTGACATTTAATTCCCTCCTCCTATCGCATGCTATTTTGATTTACATGCGACATGGAATTGCCGATACACACTCCCGGGTGTGTTATAATGCTTTTTTATATAAATGGCATAGCCATTTATAGCAATTCCAGTCGCCCGATTTTTAACCGGACATTCTCAACAAAAATTC
>JAAZMG010000090.1 GCA_012798935.1 Tissierellia bacterium
ACTCTGGTGGTAAATCTACTACCCCTGTTACTCCTGTAGTATTTTGTGCTGTTACAGAAGTTATAACACTCATCCCATAGGTTTTATGGGCAGCAAATGTTTTTAAATCTGCCTGTATACCTGCTCCACCACTAGAATCTGAACCTGCTATAGTTAATAGTTTTTCCATAGTTTTCCTACCTCCAATTGGCTAAAATCATCAATATATATATCTGATATTTCCTTTATTTTTTCTAAATCTGATAAAGCTGATTCATCTCTTACTGCAACAACATTTAGACCACATTTTTTAGCTGATAAAATACAATGCAAAGCATCTTCAAACACCCATATGTCTTGAGGGCCTAATCCTAAACTGTTAATTGCAATTTGAAAAAACTTAGGTTGTCCTTTACTTAAACCAGTATTGTCAGAAGTTTGAATAAATTCAAAATAATCCTTTATACCATGTCTATCTAAAACCATTGAAACAAGATGTTCATCTGTAGCGGTAGCTATTATCAATTTTATATTTCTCTTTTTAAATTCTTCTAGTGTTTCTAAAACATAGGGCTTTAATTGAAAACGATTAGCATAATAATCAGCTAATATTTTTTCTATATCCCTCTTTATTTCACAAGGTGTGCTTTTAAGTTTAAACCTTTTTTTCATATAAAAAGTTGATTCTTCTAATGTTAACTCCTTCAAAGATTCACCTAAATCTTTTGGTGGTTCAATTCCTATTGATAATAAATAATTATCTGCTAAATTTTCCCATAACCACATGGAATCAATAAGAGTACCATCTAAATCAAATATTCCTGCTTTCACCAAATACCTCCTTTGAAAGTTTGTATAATTTTCTTGTAGCTTCTTCTATATCTTCTTGAGCAAGTATAGCGGATATTACAGCAATTCCATCTAATCCACTATCTTTAAGTAAATGTATATTTTTTTCATTTATACCCCCTATTCCTAATACTGGAATATTAACAGCCTTTGTAATCTTTTTTATTTCTTCCATATCTACATTATTTGCGTCTAATTTTGATGTTGTAGTAAATACAGAGCCTGCACCTAGGTAATCTGCTCCTGCTCTCTCAGCTTCTATAGCCTGCTTTACATTACTTACGGAGACTCCAAGTATTTTATCCTCTCCTAATATTTCTCTTGCTTTTGTAGCTATTAAATCACTTTGACCAACATGTACTCCATCTGCATCTACTTCCATTGCTATTTCTATATTATCATTTATAACAAAAGGGACTTGATATTTATCCGTAATTTTTTTTATTTCAATAGCTAACTTTTTAAACCTTTTATAGTCAAGATTTTTTTCCCTAAGCTGAATAAATGTAGCATTGTTTTTTAAAACAGATTCTACGACTTCAGGAAGTGTTTTATCTTTTAACCAAGTCCTATCTGTAACTAAATAAAGAAGCATGTCCTTTCTATCTACTTTCAATTTTCAATTCCTCCTTTAGTATTTCTCCTCTTAGATTGCTCATATAGTCAATTATATAGGTTCTTAAAGAACCAGTTCCTAGAGCTCTTTCAGCTGTTTTTTGATTTGCTAATTCTCCACATAATCCCATTACTGCAACAGCTGCAGCTGTACTATCTAGAACATTTTCTGGATTTGCCCCTATAAAACCACCTATTACACCCGTTAACATACATCCTGTTCCTGTTATCCTTCCCATGCTTTTATGTCCATTTCTTATAAGATAAGTTTTTTCACCATTAGTAACTATATCTATAGGCCCTGTAATTGCTACTACTGCATTATTAGCTTTACTAACTTCTTTTCCTATCTTTATATATTTATCAAGATTATCTTCACTTATTATATCTTCTAAACTAACATCGACTCCTCCAGAAGTTTTTGTTTTGCTAATTATTGCCTTGATTTCAGAGGCATTCCCCCTTATTACAGAAAACTTAACTTCCTTTAATAATTTTAGAGTAGTATCCATTCTAAGCTTGGATGCACCTACACCTACAGGATCAAAAACTATAGGATGGCCTAATTTGTTGGATGTTTTGCCAGCTTCTATCATAGATTCTATAGTCCTACAATTTAGTGTTCCTATGTTTAAAACCAGCGAATTACAAATAGATGTTATGTCGGATACTTCTTCAATATCATCTGCCATTATTGGAGATGCTCCTAAGGCTAAAATAATATTAGCAACATCATTTACTGTTACATAATTAGTAATACAATGTACAATTGGTGACCTTTCATGTACATTTTTAAACATTTTCTCAAACATCAATATCCCTCCATTATTAAAGTGAAATGAGACCTGCCATAGCAAGTCTCATTATTATTTCTAATATGATCCCTACGTTGGCATTATCCAAATCAGGTTTATATGGTCGAACTGATACCACAGTTCCTCTCAGCAAAGTTTATCTAAGCTCCCACTTTATATTTTGTTTTCCATTTAATTATATCATATTAAGATTTTTTAATCATTACAGTTTTACATTTTGGACAGGTAATAGAAATTTTACCTTTTCCCCTTGGTACACGAAGGGTTTGTCTACAATTTGAACATTTATAATAACGATAATATTTTAAAGCTTTTACTCGTTGTATCTTAGTTTTTACTTTGTTTTTTATAGGGTTCCATACTCTTAAAAATTTCATATTTTCCTGATATCGTTTTGCTATATTCTTAGAAAATATTCTATAAAATATTATTATAGGCATAATTATATAAAAAATATTTATTATTCGATTACCTGTAAATCGTGATAAAATGGAAATAAAAATCCATATGCCCATCAATGCCATGGATAATTGATCTGTCCCATATCTACCTACCATAAACCTTTTAAACCAATTCATAAATAAAACATCCCCTTTATTTTAATAAATATTTATCCTAGTTTTTTGGTTAACTTATATTCTTATATCTTTCTATATTATCATCACCTAAAAATTCATATGCATTATTTATCTCTTGAAACATCTTAGTTGCATTTGGTGATTTGTTTAAATCTGGATGATATTCTTTTGCCTTTTTCCTATAGGCCAATTTTATTTCATATTTATCTGCATCGTATCCAACCCCTAATAAATCACAGCTTTTTTCATATTTATTTTTAAATTCGTTGGTTGGGTCCATATAGATATGCTCATTACCATAACCAGTGTTTTGATTATACCATTCGTAATTACCTTGCCCACCATAGCCACTACTTCTCCTTTGGGAATTTTGATATTCATACCATTGCCTAAATCTTTCTTCCCACATTCTCTGCTGTTCAGCCTGACGCCTTTGTTGTTCCTTTCTTCTTCTATCTTCCTCCATCCTTTTATACTTATTTTTATATTCACCAAATGTTTCAAATTGATAGCTTGTTCCATTTATAAGATAATTAGCACGATCAAATAGAAACTCTGTTATAATATACTTTAAATATTTTAAATGGGATACAAACTTAGTCCCTAATATTGGAAATATTACAAAAAATAATATAGATAAAAGTATAATAGGGTTCATCAATATTGCAATACCAAAAGGTCCGGCAAGCATAAATAAAAACAAACATCCTCCCATGCCTATTAAGAGAGCAAATCCTTTTGCAATATTGGTTACAAATGTGACTATAATTTCTGTAATTGTTATTAGAACCTCTAGTATTATTGATATTAAATTAGCAATTCCATATAAGAATTTCCCAGCTACATTTTTGAGTATATCCATATATTATTAAACCCCTCTTTGTTTTCTTTATTTATAAATTGCTCTTTAATTTTATTTTCTATTATATCACAATTAGCTATTAGATTATGTACTATTAACCTTATTAAAAATAATACATGTCTATTATTCATCAAATTGCAAATAATAAAACTATCTAATTATTTAAAGAAGGTGGCTAAAATAGATATTCTTGAAACAATCTATAATCATGTTTTAAAAATAGTTTTTGGTATTGCAAATCCTATTAAAAAGTCAATAATTAAAACCCAATGCAAAGTTCATAAATCTATTAACATAGATGCATTAAAAATCCTTAGAAATGATAAATATTTAGCGGAATATAACTTCTTTAGTAGTTATATTTTAGATATGAATGAGGGAACTGTATGGGCAGATCAAGACTTTAAGAGTTCAAACCATCTTTATAATCCTTATAAAAAAAGAGGGTTATATGGAAGAAAAAGTGCTATGGATTTAGCAATTGAGTATTATTCCAAAGCTATCAATCTATGGGAAAAGGGCCAATTCAACAAATCCTTATTCTACCTAGGTGCAGCACTCCATATTATCCAAGATATGACAATCCCTCAGCACGCTAATATTCGTTTATTGGATAATCATCGTCAATATGAATCATATATTAAACGTACTTATAAATATTTAAACGACTTTAAAATAGAAAAAGGAGCTTACCTACTAAGCTCTATTGAGGATTATATAAAATTCAATACTAGAGTTGCCATTAAAATCCACAATAAATTTAAAGTAATTTCAGATAATGAAAATAGATATTATCGTATAGCTAAATGTGCTCTTCCTCTAGCAAAGATGACTACAGCTGGAGCTATGGTTATGTTCTATGAAGATATACTTTCAAGTTAACTTATGTACCTCATTTAATAATCATTATTAAAAAAGAGAATAATATAGTATAATATCTATGGATAAATATAATAAAACGTTAAAAGGATGATTTCATGGCAAAAAGAGTAATATTAGGTATGAGTGGAGGAGTTGACTCATCTGTTTCTGCTTTATTGCTTAAAGAAGCAGGTTATAATGTAATTGGGCTTTTTATGAAAAATTGGGATGAAAAAGATGAATACGGAGTATGTACTGCAACAGAAGATTCTGATGATGCAAGAAGAGTAGCCAATCAATTAGGTATTCCTTATTATGCTATAAATTTTGAAAAAGAATATTGGGATAGAGTATTTACCTATTTTTTAAATGAATATAAAAAAGGAAGAACACCTAATCCAGATGTAATGTGTAATCAAGAAATAAAGTTTAGTGCTTTTTTAGATTATGCTTTAAAACTAGAAGCAGATTATATAGCCATGGGACATTATGCACAAGTAGAAAAAAAAGATGATGGTTATTATCTTATTAGAGGAAAAGATAAAAATAAAGATCAAAGCTATTTTTTATCAAGAATAGGACAAAAAGCTCTTTCTAAAACTATATTTCCTGTAGGTCATTTAGAAAAAAAACAGGTTAGAGAATTAGCAAAAAAGCACAATTTATACACTGCTAAAAAGAAAGATTCAACAGGTATATGTTTTATAGGTGAAAGAAATTTTGATGAATTTTTAGATAAATATCTTTTAGCAAAAGAAGGAGATATAATAGATGTGGAAGGCAATAGAATAGGCAAGCATAGTGGACTTATTCATTATACATTAGGGCAAAGAAAAGGAATAGGCATAGGCGGTATAGGAACAGGAGAACCTTGGTTTGTAGCTGGAAAAGATTTAAAAAAGAATATACTTTACGTTGCACAAGGAGAAAAGAATCCTGCACTTTATTCTACTTCATTAATTGGAGAATCACCTTCATGGATACTAGAAAAAGCTCCTACCATGCCCTTAAAGTGTACAGCTAAATTTAGATATAGACAATCAGATATACCTGTCACAGTAAATGTCTTAGAGAATGGGGAACTTCATATAAAATATAGTAATCCTGTAAAAGCAGTAACACCAGGGCAAGCAGCAGTATTATATCAAGATGAAATGTGCCTTGGAGGTTGTATAATAAAGTCCACGGAGCCACTAGATAAAAGGTATTTATATTTAAATCAACGATGAATTGGCTTTTCCTATTTCTGATTTAATTGGAATTCTTTATACCCCATAATTACTACCCAAAGATAAGCAATAGTTTTTGGTATCATTAAGATTCCAATCAAAGGAATTGTGTTAGCCCACAACACAACCGGTATATAAAAAGCAAAGGATAATACAATTGCCAACCACATATATCTAAAATTATTATCAGCATGTTTTTTTGCTTCAAAATAAAAAATATCTATGATGATAATGCCCATAAACAAAAATGGAATATTCCTGTATATTCCCCATAAAACAGGTGAATTAAAATTCAACCAGTCATTCTGAGGGAAAAGACATAAGCCTATTCTTATAATACTTAAAGCATAGATTGAAAATGTAAGTTTCTTACGTCCTTCAATATTATAACGCTGTCTCCATATATGATATAAAATTACATAAAATATTGTCATAGTAATAGAAGTTATAAATTTTCCAATTCCAAGTGCAGCAGCATTAGCTTCCAACCCAGTGGTAAATAATGCATATGATCTAGGTATTAAATGGAATGCATCCCCTGCCCCCAACAAAACAGCCATAAATCCAAATAATTTATATTGTTTATTGTTACCACTTTTCAATATCATTATTGCCCCTAATGTAATAACACTGACCAAATAAAAAGCATCAAATAAAGTTTCCATAATTGCCTGCATTTTAATCACTCCTTCATAGTAGTTATGAACATTGTCCATGATAATATTATATTAATAATACTAGATTGTAAATAAATTTTTTGATAAAAATAGCACTGAAAAGAAAGTAGTATTTTTTAAAAAAACTATAGTATCAAAACACTTAAAGCTCAAATGTAGAAGAATCTATCCATTTCCAATCCTTCCTTAGCTTTTTTATCGAATGTACAAGGCCATATAAAGCAAGATCTTTCTTTTTCGTCTCTAGCATTATGTCTATATCTCTATTTAAAGGCTTACAGCTTTCTATAAACTCAACAAAATGATGCCCATCAATAAAATCTGCATGCTTTCTATCTTTAGGATTATCTTTAGGTGTTGAAAAATGAATCTTAGGTGAAAAAGCTTCACCATTCCATGTGTCAAATATATCAGGCAAAATTTCTACTATATCATCACCATCATTATTGCATATGTGATGATGAACATCTAATACCATAGGCACACCTAAGTTTTTACATAATTGAAGAGTTTCTTTAGCAGTAAATGTTTTATCATCATTCTCTAAAATCAGCTTAGATGTTATTTCATCAGGATAGCGCTTAAAATTATTTTCAAATCTTTTAAGTGCTGCATCCTTACCTCCTGCAGCACTTCCCACATGAAGAACCATTTTCCCAAAAGGATATCCCATATCATTAAACAGATTAGCATGAAACCATAGATTCCTTTTAGTGTTTTCTACTACCTTCTCATCTATACTGTTTATTACATTAAATTGATCTGGATGGGTATCTACTCTCATATTATTATCTTTGATAATATCCCCAAGAAGTTTAAACTCCACGGAGAATATATTCCTATAATCCCAGTTTACATCTGGATGGGTTGCAAGAGGAATAAGGGCAGAGGTTATTCTGTAAAAATGAATATTATTTTTAATATTATATTCCAGTATCTTTTTTAAATCTACAATATTAGAGTATGAAACTTTCTTAAGTTTATTTATTTTTTCTTCTTTAGCAACTAGTTTTTTATAGTATGTATATGTCACATTGCTAGAAGATGTAACTTTAGGAAGCCCTAAAGCAATTGCAACATAACCTAATCTAACTCTCAAAGCTACACCACCTTAAATTTTTTTCTTATAATTTATTATCTGTATTTAAAATACAAATTATATAATAATTTATATATATATTTTGGTCAACATTTTTTCATTTTCATATTTTAGCAATATAAAAGTGGGTATAATAAAATTAGAAATTTATATATAATAAAATCTTAAATGTTAAGGAGGTTTTTTCAATAGATAATAAAGGTGCTCTCACTAAATTTTTAGCCGTAATAGGAACAATGCTGGTATGGATTCCAATCTTATTTACAATCTTAACATCTATAATTGGAACCATATTCAGTCATACGTTACGATTTGACTATTTGATGCCTGCTGAGCTATTTCCTATTGCTTTAATTGGTTCACCACTTCTCTTGTGGGCAGCAAAACGAGCACGTTCCCATCAAAAACTCATCGGTTGGGGTTTAGCTGCTGCGGTAATATTTCTTGTTGGAGGTCAAGCCCTTGCAGTAGTTACCGGGCTGGCTTCAGGTGCAACTCCGCCAACAGGCTGGCCTTGGATATTAATGCTTTCTTCAATCACCTTTTATTCGCTAGCGCTTATTGAAATTGGTATAGCAGGTGTATTATTAGTAAAAAAACTATATCTTTTAAAAAAACTTTAACATCTGCTTGGGTATATAGCAATAACCATTGTAGATATCATTTACCCCTTTGTAGTCAAGTATAAGTAAATATGTTATTATTAGGATAAAAGGAGGATTCTTTATGGCAATTAAAATTATTACTGATAGTTGTTCTGACCTTCCACAGGATCTTTTGGAAAAATACAATATAGCAATTATACCTCTTGAAATCCGATTTGATGATAAAAGTTTTCTGGATGGAATTGATTTAACCAACAAGGAATTCTATAATATGATGAAAAAACATAAAGAATTACCAAAAACAGCCAGCCCATCCCCTGAACAATTTATCAAGGAATTTGAAAATACCGAAGATAATATCTTGATTGTTACAATATCTTCAGGTCTTAGTAGTACATATAATAGTGCATTGATTGCAAAAGAAATTTATGAAGAAAACAACAAAAGTAAAAAAATTCATGTTATAGACTCATTAAGCGCTTCTGTTGGAGAGGGGTTAATAGTCATTAAGGCTGCACAGATGGCAGCAACAGGCATGGATATAGATGAGCTAGCACATTATTTAAGAAAATGTGCCAAAGAAGGACAAATATTTTTCCTACTTGATACCCTTGAAAATATCATCAAAGGTGGAAGAATAGGAAAAGTAACAGGTCATATAGCAACACTTCTTTCAATAAAGTTGATTCTAAAATCAGATGGTAATGGTATTGTAGACCTAGCAGAAAAGGTCAGAGGCTCTAATAGAGCTTTTAAAAGGTTGGTTGATATTATCGGGGAAAATGGGACAAGTCTTGAAAACAAGATACTTGCAATAGGCCATGCAAACTGTTATCATAAAGCCTTAAAATATAAAACATTAATTGAAGAAAAATATAAATTTAAACAGATTATTATAACAACTATTGGTGCTACAATAGGCACTTATTCAGGGGAGGGTGGCATATTGGTGTCTTTTATTTAAGATTATATTATGGCTTATTATGCCACTTACATCTTCCAACCTAGCTGTTCAATCTGATTATATTTAGCATACCATCCATCTTCTCTTGCAAGTTCTGCTGGTGTACCTATTTCTACAATTCTTCCTTTTTCCAACATAATAACCTTATCAGCATCTATTATACCAGATATTCTATGGCTTATTGTTAGAATTGTTCTGTTATAGGATATTTCTTTTAATGTCTTAAAAACCTTTGCTTCCGTTATAGCATCCAAACCAGAAGTTACTTCGTCAAGAAGTAGTATAGGTGGATTACATACTAGTGCACAGGCAATAGTTAGTAATTGATATTGTCCATGGGAAAGTTTAATCTCTCCTTCTCCAATTACAGTATCGTACCCTTTAGGTAGTTTCATAATATCCTCATGTAATCCCACTGTTTTAGCTGCATTTATTACTTCTTCCTCTGTAATAGTATCGTCATATAAGGTGATTGCTTCTCTTATAGTTCCATCATATATGGGAAAAGATTGGGGTACAACGCCTATAATTCTACGACGCATATTAGCTGGCATTTCAAAAGGATCGAGTCCCCCTATTCTTATGCTACCTTGATTAGGTTTATATAAGCCTGATACAAGGTTTAAAATAGTACTTTTCCCAGCCCCTGTTCTTCCAACTAGTGCAACCTTAGCCCCTGGTTCTATATTAAAAGAAATATTTTCAACAATATTTTTGCCATTATCATAGGCAAAGGTTATATTCTTTATAGCTATATGAAGATAATTTGGAACTTCTTCATCTAATGGCATTTCCATCCTATACTCTTCTTTCTCACTATCAAAATCATTTATTCTTTGAAGACCTGAAAGAGCTTCTTGTATTGTTTGAAACTCCATGGCTATAGCTTCAATAGGTTTAAGCATTCGAGATATTAAATCAACTGCTGCTGCAACTGAACCAATGGTAATACCTAATGCTCCTAAGCCATTTGGTGCAGCTATAATAGCTGTAATAGTTATAATTATTGCCCTAAGTATTTGCATTAAACAAGGAAATATGGAATCTAATGTGCTAGTTTTATGGACTGCTTCTAAGTTTTGATTTAGTGGTTTTTGAAAACTAGATATAAATTGATTCTCCATTTCGAATATTTTAATTGTCCTTATTCCATTAAATATTTCCTGAACAGAACCGTTAATATGTCCCACTGCTTTTCGAGACTCCATTTGAGCTTTAAAGGTTTTGGATTTAAAAAATTTAGTAATCCAATATATTATAGGGATTAAAGTTAGCATATATAAAGCCAATGTAGGACTTAGAATATATATTGATACCATAATTCCTATTGTCTTTAATCCATCGGATAACAACCCTATTACACCAGATGTAAACAATGTACCAACAGCATCCACATCAGATGTAAATTGACTCATTATCTCACCAACAGCATTATTTGAAAAATATGATATTGATAATCTTGATAGTTTTTTTGCCATATTAAGCCTAATATTTAACAGTACATCTTGTCCAAGGGTTGCCATCATATATTCACGCATAAAATCAGCAGCACCACCTAATACTACAGATAATAGATAATAGCAAGATAGTTTCAATACACCATCATAGATCCCCTTTGAAATATTATTGTCTATAATGTTTTTTAAAATTTGTGCTGGAATTAATTGCATTAAAATACCAGCAATAATGGCGATGATTAAAAATATAATATATATTAATTTATTTTTAAAAGTTGTTTTAACTGCAGTAGATACTATTTTATTTTTCAATTGATCCATCTCCCAAAAACTGTTGTGCAGCTATAATACTACTATATATGCCACTTGTATTAACTAGCTCATTATGAGTTCCATCTTGAACAATTTTGCCTTTATCAAGAACTAAAATTCTATCCATATACTTAAAGGCATCAAGTCTATGAGAAAATATAAATATAGTTCTACCTTCCACATTTTCTCTCAATCTTTTTACAATTTTAGCTTCTGTATTTATGTCTATAGCAGAAAAAGGATCATCAAGTATTACAATATTAGCCTCTTTATATAATGCTCTTGCTAAGGCTATTCTTTGTTTTTGACCACCAGAAACTTTTGTGCCTTTTTCTCCAACCTGCGTATCTATACCATTTTCAAAATTTTGAATATCTTGTTCCAAAGATGCAATAGTCAATACTTTGTTTAATCTTTCAGTATTATCATCATTCCAGGTAATATTATTTTTTAAAGTATCCGAAAAAAGGAAAGAGTCGTGACCCATATAAGTAATAGTAGCCAATTTTTGTTCATAGTCCATATCCTTTAAATCTATATTATCTAAAAGGATATTTCCTTCATAATCGTACAGCCCTGTTAGAGCAAGGGCTAAGGCAGATTTACCTGACCCTACAGGGCCAGTTATACCTATTATCATTCCAGATGAGACTTTCAAAGAAAGATTTCTAATTGCATATTCATCATTAGTGGGATATTTAAATGAAAGATTTTCTATAGATATCCCTTTTGGTTTAAGACTATCTCCTATATTATAAGATATTAGTTTTTTATTATTTATTAATCCTAAAACTCTATCCCAGGAAGCCCTGGCACCTTGTTGAATATTAAATACTTTTGCAGCAGTTGTAGTTCTAACGGCTAAAGCCATGAACATAGTTATATAAGCTGTAAATGTACCAATAGTCCAACTGCCATCAATAACCTTATTTCCACCTAAGTAAATAACTACAACGATTCCAAGGCTTGCTAAGGAAGCATAAATAGGAGCTAATCCATTTTTAAAAATTGTAACAACAACATTTTTATTAGCTTGATCAGATAACTTATCCCATAACCTCTCTATTTCAGCTTCTTGTCTTCCATATAAGCGCAATATATTTACTTCTGAAATCATCTTTCTAATTTGAATAGTTGATTTTGAAGTAGCATCTCTTGCCACTTTAGATTTGGAATGAACAGTTCTTTTCATTAGCTGGGTCAATATAATAACTAATGGAATAGGAATAGCTGCTATTAAAGTTATTTTAGGAGCATAATATATAAGGGTTATCCAGTAGGCAATCATGAGAACCCAAGTGTCCCATAATTCCGTAATAGTCTTTCTAACTGCTTCAACAACGATATCCACATCTCCTATGGTAGTGGACATCATATCTCCTGTTTTTTGCTTTTCTATAGTATTTAAATCCATATATAATATAGATTCCATTATTCCAATACGCATATCACCACTCATGCGATTTGCCATATCCCTAACATAATATCTTTTAAAAAATCTAGCAATCTGAAAAGATATGGTTACGCCAATAAATTGTAATCCAACCTTTACTATGCCATTAACATCATTTGAATTGACTACAGCATCTAATAGTTTCCCTTGAAAAATTGGGCCCAGCACAATTGCTGAATTAAAGAATATGCCTGAAATAGCTGTAATTAAAAATTGTTTATGATATTTAATAATATAATATAATAGCTTTTCCCTATTCTTGGGAGGAGAAAATTTGACCTTTTGCATTAGAATCCATCCTATTTATCGTATTTGTATTTAATTCATCTTTCAAATTAGTGAAACGATGTATAATATATATTTTAACACTTTGTATGGATTTTCATAGTAAAGTATAGCATAACTGCAAAAAATATATATATTATCCTCCAAATTTTATCTAAAATCCTGAATTTGTAATAAATCGAAAAAATAGTTAAGTATTCTTTTTATTTTTTCATTGACTGGGTATAAAGATTATATAGTATATAGAAAGAGGTAGATTTAATGAATAAGAAAAAAATAAGTGCCAAATTAAAGGGAAACATGGGTTTTGAGATGGATCTTGATGGTCATACTCTCATTACTGATGCATCTGAAAAAATAGGTGGAAATAATCTTGGACCACGTCCAAAGCAACTTCTTTTATCCGGATTAATTGGTTGTACAGGAATTGATATTATGTCAATCTTAAGAAAAATGAAAGTAGAATTAGAGGATTTTAATATTGAAGTAGAAGCAGATAATACAGAAGAACATCCAAAGGTTTATGAAAATATTCATTTGACTTTTAAATTTAAAGGAAAAAATCTTCCTAAAAAACAAATAGAAAAGGCTGTTTCACTATCTCAAGAAAAGTACTGTGGTGTTTCTGCCATGTTAAAAAAAGCTACCCCAGTTACCTATGATATTGTATATGAAGAATAAAAGTAAATATTTCTTTATTCTTGTATAATTTATACTATCTTTACAGGATCACCTTTTTTTGTTTTACTACCATTTGTCACTTGATAAAACAAGCCTATGCTAAGTAAAAGACTTAGGTGATCCTCTCTATCTTTTCATAAAACAATGATAAAACATACCTTGTTGATTTTATCTCCAAATTTTATAGATTGCATTTTCTGTAGATTTTCCATCTTCATTTGCTAAAATTATATAATATTCTCCTTCTGTAAAATTAATTCTAACACCATGATTTCCTTTTTCTTCTGTTGATTTTATATTTGCTGTCACATCTCCTTCTTTTGTATATATATCTACCGAGAAAGGAATATCGCTTTCAGCTATAAATTTGCAATTACTTAATGAATGTTCCACATAAGTTATTCTATCTTGACCCCATTTTTTATAAAAAGGGGTATCTTTTAAATATTTATCTGGCAATGCTTGGGTTTCATTAAATCTTTCATAATCAAGTTCATCTTCATATGGAATCTCAAATTTACCAATCATTACAAAGATAGACATACCTCTATCAACAGATATGTTTTCCCTATCCTTTCTTCCATATTCTTTCATGAGTTCAATATCATCTATATAAACTAATGTATTTGGTAAATCTTTTATTTCATATGCCAATTTTATATTATTATTTCTGTCTATAATAAACTCATAGTATCTATTAGAAACATCTTTATTTTCTTGTACATAATATTGATCCAACGAGTAGTTGCCGTACATATTATATTTCCCTTTTATTAATGGAATTACAGAAGCACCACGATCAATATGATATTCTTTAGTTATTTCTTTGCTATCCTCTGAATTCCCTTCTTTTACTTTAATCTTTATAGGGAACACATGTGAATCTATCAAATCTATTTCTGATATTTGTCCTATTTCTGCTTTTCCCCCACCTTCAACATAAGCCATAGCATCATCTTTTGCATCTAAAATAGTATAAGTATCATATACAAATGATAAAGTGTCTTTTATAATATCTAATTGGTCCTTAAAGATATCATGTAAAGATATTTTTATTTTTCTTCCATGCTCTTCGTCTTCTATATATAAAGTGGCATAATCTTGGTGTTGTTCTTCGTCTGCATATCGTGATACAAGTTCTATGCTACCTATATTTTCTTTTTCCCCTACATAAATATCCCAACGGAAAACACCTTCCTCATCTTTAACTACTTCCCAATTTTCAGGAGTTTCTAATGTGAAAAAACTACTTCCTATTAATTTATAACCATCATTTTTTACTGGTGGTCTACTTTCACTTTCTACTTTTACCGTATCTAATATTTTGTTTAAGTCTCTTTTCATTTCTTCATATTCTTTAGTAAGCTCAATATCTTCTATATTAAATTGAACATCTGATGGCAACCTAACTAGGTAACTATATCCATTTTCTTTTAAAAATATTTTTTCAAAAGTTGGATATTGACTTACATCCTCTTCTGTTATTAAATCTCCTGGCTTTCTATATATTGTAAATAAAAGCCCTCCCCAATCATCTTCATAATTCTTTTTACTATACATATGTATCTCATCATCTTTTTCTTCTACAAAAAACCTGCCTTCCCAAGATTGAGGAAATGCTAAAGATAATTCTAAGTTTTTACTTTCATAATCTATTCCTATATCTTTGTTTTTACAGCTTACTAAAAGAGAAATTAATATTAGCGAAATAACTAATATTAGCACAATGTATGTTCCATTCTTTTTATTTTTTATCTCCAATATATTAGAAAATCTACTTTTAAGTATCTCTTTGCCATTTGTAAAACCTGTAGTAAAAATATAGTTGTTTTTATTATTACTAGATACAAGTTCCAATATTGTCTTACTGTATTCTTCCCTATAAACTATATCTTTATTTTCTATTACTTCCAAATCACAAGATAATTCTATATCTTCATTAGCCTTTTTCCCCATCAGGTGTACAAATGGATTAAACCAGTGTATAGATCTAGCTATTAAAATTATAAATTTATATAAAATATCTTTTTTCTTTATATGAATTAACTCATGTTTTAATATCATGTCTAATTGTTGTATACTAAAAGCTGTATTTGGTAGTAAAAGCTCTTTATTAAATAGACCTATAACAAATGGACTAACTATCAAAGGGCTAGTTTTAAGTTTAACATCTTTACTAATATTCATATTTTCTTTGGCTTTACTAAATATTTCCAGTATTTCTTTATCTTTTACTAAAACACTATTTAATCTAATTTTTCTTTTAAAGCTATAATAAGTTAACATATGATATACAAAAAATACAAATACACCTATTAGCCATATAGATATTATAGTGTTTTCAATAGTAAAAAAATCCTTTAAATTTAATATATTTAAAGAACTAGTATGTCTAATATCTTTATTCATTTCTATATTTTCAATATTTACATTCTTATGAACATCTTGATTTAATATATCTATTTCTAGGTTTGAACTTTTATTTAACTCCGGGCTATAAATATCTAGATTGTTAGAAATAATATTCTCATTACTTCCGCTTTTTTCTGAACTTATGATATTAGGAGTCTTTATATTTATTAAAGGCTCTTTAATAGTCATATCTATTGGAATTATTAAATAAATTCCAACTATTAACCAAATCCAATATCTCCATTTTACTTTATATTTTTTATCTAATAGATTTGATAAAAGAATTATAATCCCAATTAAAATTGTTGCAAATAAGCTGGATACTAAAACATTAGTCCATATCTCTTTAATCATTATTTTCACCTACTTTCCATTATCTATATTAGTCTTTTTTTCAATAAACTCTTTTAGTTCTTTTAAATCCTCATCATCTATTACCTCATTATCGTAAAATCCTGCTATCATATTTTTTATTGAATTATTATAAAACTTCTCTAAAAAACCTTTATTTTCATCTTTTAAATAGTCCTTTTCTTTTACTAAAGGAGTATAGATATTGTTCCTGCCTTCTTTTTCACATTTTATATAACCTTTATCTACTAACCTAGAAAGAAAATTTAAAACCGTTGTCTGTGCCCAATTTTTATCTTCCATAGCTTTAGCTACATAAGATGAACCTACAGATTTTTCTGCCCTCCATATAGCTAACATTATATCTAATTCATTATCCGATAGCTTTTTCATGTAATCCCTCCTGTTTTACATTTGTAGAATGCTTATATATATTCTACACTTGTAGAATATATATGTCAAGAAAATAATATTTAATACACAATATATAAATGATGTGTCGCTATGCTTCACAATTAGTGCGACGTCTACGTCGCACTAATTTACTACTACGTATTTTATCAAATTTCTTATTTTTTCTGCTAATTCATCATACTTCTTATCTGATATTATCTATTGACTTGATTAAAAAAACATCTGATAATATGTTAAAAATAACATATATAATTGTCCCTATTAAAATTATTGGTAAAATTAATGCTGAATAGCTTGCAGAACCTCCTTGTAAAAGATATCCTTCAAATTCCTCCCATTTTACAATCATTTTGAACATCATTGTCATTATAGTAATTATTTTTCCTACACAAAATGTTCTTGAAATATAAAAATACTTATTATTCATATTTTCCCTTCTTTCCAAGTTTTTCGCCTCCACCCAAATGGCATACACTTTTACTAGTAGCAGTTTCAAAATGAAGTATAAAGAAACACAATTTTTTAATTCCTACTCTAGTTATAGCTATTTCGAGACCGATTTTCCCAACAAGCATAGAAGCCAATCAGGATATAGATAACACAAGCAATCTGATTGCGTTTATGAGAATGTGTCAAAGCTGAAACATTATGAATAAGAATGTCATGGCAATAATGGTTATAAAAAAATAGGAGAAAGTCTCCCAACTATAGGCCTTCCTCCTAAATCCAACTTCTTTTTTTATATCCAATTATATTATGATTACAACCAAATATTTCAAAAATATAATCCAATATTTAGATTTAGGAAAAGAAATTTATGTTTCTCCTATATATATGGTTGCAAATAAAAAGTATCATAAATCTACGCCAAGCTTTTTATTACTTATTGCAAACTTTTATTATTTCATCTATTAATCTTTCTTTATCTTGTGGCAATGTACCTTTTATATTAATTATATTTGTTGGATGTGTTGTATCAAATATCATTGGCTTCTTAGGTTCGAGATTTTTTTAAAGTCTTTTTATTTCTACTACTCGTTCGTTTCCATATGGAGGAATAAAAGCACCTCTTTTTACCATATTGTTTAACTCCGTTCCAGCAAAAACTGTTAGATTCATGGTAATAACTTTATTTGTTATAAACTGATTAATCATTTTAGCAGTTGCAACAGCATTATCTACCGATTCACCCTTACCGGCTATTCCATAAACAATAATAGAGTTAAATGGTATCTTTGCTTCATTAAGTTTCTTTGCTTGTTTAATTGCCTCATTTTCAGTATAGATATATCCATTTAGCAATTGCGTTTCTATGTCAGAAAATGGAACTTCACAGTATCTATCATTTTTATACATAATTCCTGATTTCCTAAAACTTAGACAATTATACGTCTAACCCAAATCAGGCTTTTCACCTACCTTTCCTTATAACTCATTGAATTGTGTAGATGTGCGGAATGTGCTCTTATGATGTGCTCCAGTTTTCCAGTAGATAAAAAAGGACAATAAGGAACGATACTGTCTGAGCAATAGAAATACGGATCACTTGTAATTCATCCACACCAGAAGTTGTTACAATATGTAAAATATTAATGATAGTGTTATTAAGAAAGTGGTCAGTCATAGGCATCCAGAGTGAGCCAGTAATTTTAGCAAGTAAACAAAACTTTGCTCCGGTAATCCCTGTTGTTAAGATAAGCATTAGTGCTCCCTGTTGTACTCATCTTTCCATCCAACAGACTTCGCGCAGGAGCTACTATATGCCAGACTCCAAAGAGGATGGATGATATAATAACGGCATTAGTAAATGAGTATTTCATTTCCGGAAGCTTGATAAACAAGCCACGAAAAGTTTTCTCCTTAATATAATATTTTATTATATTATCAATATATCAAGTAGTAATACAAGTTATAAATATATAAATTAAAATCCCGAATTTTGAAAAATCGGGATTTTAATCAAATTATCTAATGCTAGATACCTTTAGATGATTCCATATTCTTTCAATAGCTCTTCAATGTCTGTTCCTGCTATTTGTTTTAAAATTTTACGTTTAGTCATTGGAGGCAAATCAATTTTTAGTTTTTCTCCATCTAGTAAAGCTATAGCTGCATTTAACAAATAGCGGATATCATATCTAGAAGCATATACTTCAGGAACTCCCTTTTCAACTCCAGTCAATACATATACTGCTTCCATTGCTGTACGTCCTGAGTACTCGATAGTAAATACAGTATCACGTCCTGGATCATCCAAAGTTTCTGCAAATTGTCCAAGGAAAGCAAAGTTTACTGCATTCTTTGGTACAACATAAGGACGATCTCCAAATTCACGAGGCATAAATTGAGATGTGATAAATGGCATCATAACAGGAATTGCAGTGCAGCTTTCCGCTAATTCTTCTATTTTATCTGTAGGAACTCCTATATGATATAACCATTCTTTTGTTATTTCCCTACCAGTACAATCCCTCAAAGGTTTTTTAATGTAGTCTCCAGGAACATCGGTAAACAAACCATATACCCAAACAACAACATCTTTTTGAGGTTGACCATAGTATTGTTCTTGACGGTTTATGGTCCAACTCATCAACCATGAAGAGTCACGTGCCGTAACTATACCACCTGTTACAGTGCGTCCACTATATGGGGAACGTTTTGTAATCTTTTCAATGTATCCAGGAACACGTTCATCATGACAAGTTACTGTACAAGACTCCCAATTAGACTTTTCTGGGTCTGTACAGAATTTATCTGGATTTCCAAACTCATCACATTGAGCCGCTATATTTCTCCACAATGTCCAACATCCTTTTGCTTCCTTGTTAAATGAAGCAGGAGTATTGTCATCACCATATCCAGAACCTTCAGTCATAGAACCATTAGTGATAAATACTAAGTCATTTTCTGTTAAGTCAATAGAAATATCATTTCCATTTTTATCTGTTGCAACTATTTTCTTTGCAACTTTTTTGTCGTCTGAAATTGAGAACTCAACGTTATTAACAGTAACTCCATATTCAAATTTAGCACCATGATCTTCCAAATATTTAACCATAGGTTTTACAAATGAAGTGTATTGATCATGACGTGAAAATTGTAAAGCAGAAAGATTTGCTAAGCCGTCAACATGATGAATGAAACGATTCATATACATTTTCATCTCTAAAGCACTATGCCAATTCTCAAAAGCGAACATTGTTCTCCAATATGTCCAAAAATCAGTGTTTAAAAGCTCCTCAGAAAAAATATCTTCAATAGATTTATTTTGAAGTTCTTCATCTGACATGCTTGCAAAAGCCGCTAATTCTTTTGCCAAGTCTTGACCCAAATTAAATTTTCCATTGTCATAGCGTTCGCCTTGATTATGAGTAATACGACAATTGCTGAAGTTTGGATCATCATAATTTGTATAATAAAAATGATCTAACACGGTCATATTAGGATCTTCTGTAGATGGTAAGGAACTAAACAAATCCCATAAAACCTCAAAGTGATGTCCCTGTTCACGTCCACCACGTGCCACATAACCAATGTTTTGGCGAACTTGGCCGTCCAAAGATCCTCCAGGAATATCTAATTGCTCTAAAAAAGTAATCTTACTTCCATCCATGTGAGCATCACGAATCAAAAAACATCCCGCGGCTAATGAAGCAATTCCAGTTCCAACTAAATAAGCTTTTTTGTTTTCAATCCCTTTAGGCTTTCTTGCATTTACTAAAGAATGATAGTTCCCATTTGTAAGTGTAAGTCTGTCATCATGTGTTTTTAATTTCATTTTATACTCTCCCTTCTCTTTTTTAATAGCCTTCTAAATCCGACTATTATATTGAAATTTGTTTAAACTTATTGTATAGCTTTTTTATAGCTTTTACATTATATAATCGAACTGCGGTGTTCGAATTTCGAACACCGCAGTTTATTTGCTTAATTTTTAGGCATTGGAATTAAAGTGACTAATATGAAAAGAATCTCCGATTATTTTCTTGCCAGATATCATTCAAACCAGCACTTCGCTTAAGGGATAGGGTAATATTTCCATCGAAGAGCTGCCCTATTCGTCTAATGATAGTATCAGGGTCTTCCTTCATTCCAGAAGCAATCCAACGTAATACCATTTCAGTAAGGGCGCACTGATAAAAGGAAGCAATCAGTTTTTTGTCTCCCGAAGAGGCTGAAATACCGTCGCTTACTCTATCAACATACTGGATCATAACATTTCCTGATACATTATACATATAGTTCTCTAATTCTTCTCGCTGCATAGAATTATACACATGATAAATAGCTTTTTTATTTTGTAAAGCAAATTTAGCAGCCAAAAGAAAGCTCTCCTCCCAAGAAAGTGTATCATTATATTCATCAATGACTGTCCCAAGTTCTGTTTGAAAGATTTCTGACAAAATTTCATATATATCTGTGTAGTGATAATAAAAAGTATTTCTATTAATCTCACATTCTTCAGTAATAGCCGTAACTGTGATTTTGTCAAGTGGACGTTCATTTAGCATCTTTATGAATACCTCGCGAATCATTTTTTTGGTATATTGTTGTACCAAATTACCACCTCCGTAATGCTTTATCTGTATTAAAGATTTTAACACATAGTGAGTTGAGAGTACAATAATAATGTCGTAAGTAGATAGTAGTTCCTTGATGACAGGGTATATTTCTGAAGCTCTAGCAATTCTACCACATTTTTTGAACCTTCCATTCCCATCAACTAGAATATAGAACCTTTCTCACTATCACTAAATACAACTTCAAGCATAATTTCACCCCTAGTACAAAAATATCACCTTATATTTTAAATCTATATCCTGCTCCCCATACAGTTTCAATAAATGTGCGGCCTTCAGGATTAGCCTCAATTTTTTCTCTTATTCTTGCTATATGTACAGTTATAGTTGATGCATCTGACAAAGAGTCATAGCCCCAAACCCTTTCAAATAGTTCTTCTTTACTAAAAACCCTATTTGGGTTTTCTACTAAAAATAAGAGCAAATCAAATTCCTTCTGAGTTAAAAAAACTTCATTATCATCTATATAGACCCTCCGGTCTTGTTTATTAATAGATAATGCTCCAACTGTTATCAACTTCATTTTAGAACTGTGTTTAAACCTTTCATATGTTTTTATATGACTATTCACTCTCGCTACCAGTTCACCCATACCAAAAGGTTTAGTTATATAATCGTCAGCTCCCAAGTTTAATCCTTTAATCTTAAATATTTCATCAGATTTTGCAGATACGATAAGTACAGGTATCTGTTTTGTATCGGATATCTCTGTTAATATGTCAAAACCGTCCTTTTTGGGAAGCATTAAATCTAAAATAATTAGATCAAAGTCTTCATTTTTAATACACTCAA
>JAAZMG010000091.1 GCA_012798935.1 Tissierellia bacterium
TCCCTTATAGGTGGATTTACTCTATAATCATTGTTATATAAGGCAATATGATGGGGAGTTGCTTCACAGGTAATATTGCCTCCTTCTTTCTTAGCTTTCCTTATTTCTTTAATTGACTCTTTAGTGCTAACATGGGCTAAATGTAATCTTCCACCTGTTATTTTTGATAAATATATATCCCTTAATGTCATTATGTTTTCCGATAATCTAGTGTCTACTGAAACTATTTCCTCATCTTCTGCATGGGATATAATAGTTAAATCCATGTTTTTTGCTTTAATCATGGCCTTATACATAGTTAAGTTGGATTGTACACCTTTACCATCATCAGATATGAATTTAACCCTCTTATCTATGGTGTTTAAATGGTCTAATGTTTTCCCATCAAAATCCTTTGTTACGGAAACAACCTGATGTATATCTACCAGGTCCAGTTCCCTAGATCTATTTAATACATATTGTACAACCTCCATATTGCTGCATATAGGACTAGTATTTGCCATTAAATTTACAAGAGTATATCCTCCTTTTAAAGCTGCCATACTTCCTGTATATATATCTTCCTTATAAGTGTACCCTGGTTCTCTAAAATGGACATGCATATCGATGAAGGCAGGCATAGCAACTAGTTTTTCAGCAGAAATAATTTTACAATTATAATTTAGGCCTTCACCATAATCAACTATCCTGCCATCCTTTATATATATATCCCCTACAAAATCCTTAGTTTCATCAACTATTCTACAACTTTTAATAAGAATCTCCATCTTAATCCTCCCATGAATATATTTGGTCACAGTACTCACATTTGTAGGTTCCATTCTTTTTATCTATAAGAACAAACTTGTGAGCTATATTCCTCTCCATGGAGGTTACACATCTTGGATTTTTACATTGAATTATATCTTCTACTCTTTCAGGTAGAGAAAGATTTATCTTTTCAACAATCTTTTCGTTTTCAATAATATTTACAGTTATATTTGGATCTATAAAGCCTAACATTGCCAAATCTATATCAATATTGTTTTCAATTTTTATTAAATCCTTCCTTCCAAACTTTCTACTTGGTGCGTTCATAATTAAAGCTACTGTAAAATCTGCCTTATCTAATTCCAGATGTTTAAATATGCTAAATCCATAGCCTACCTTTATATGGTCTATTACTATTCCTTTTGAAATACTATCTATATATAACATCTACATCACCCCTAATAATTTTGATATAAGAGCCATTCTTATATACATTCCATATTTGAGTTGATCAAAATAGCAAGCCCTAGGATCCTCATCTACTTCATAGCTTATCTCATTTACTCTAGGTAATGGATGAAGAATAGATAGATCTTTTTTAGCTAATTTTAGCTTTTCCCTGTCCAATATATAGCTATCTTTAAGTCTAATATAGTCAGCTTCATTAAAAAACCTTTCTTTTTGTACCCTTGTCATATAAAGTATGTCAAGGCTATCTATAACTTCTTCTAATCTTTCCACTTCTGCATAATCAATAGCTTTTCCATCTAATATTTCAGTTTTTATATATTTAGGTATTCGTAATTCATTGGGAGATATCAATACAAATTTTATATTTTCATATCTTGACATAGCTTTTATAAGAGAGTGGACTGTACGACCAAATTTTAAATCACCACATAGTCCAATGGTTAAATTAGAAAAGTTTCCCTTAACTTCCTTAATGGTAAGAAGATCTGTTAAGGTTTGGGTAGGATGTTGATGACCCCCATCCCCTGCATTTATAATAGGAACTGGCGAATAATAAGATGCATACTTTGGTGCGCCTTCCTTTGGATGCCTCATGGCGATAATATCTACATATGAACCAACGGTCCTTATAGTATCTGGAATACTTTCCCCTTTCATAACAGAAGATGAACCTGGTTCTGAAAAACCAACTACTTGACCACCTAATCTAAGCATTGCTGCCTCAAAACTAAATCTAGTCCTTGTACTTGGTTCATAGAATAAAGTGGCCAGTATTTTCCCATTACATAGATTCCTAAAACTATCCTCATCTTTAATTATACTATCTGCTAAAGCAAATAAACTGTCTAGCTCCTCTAAAGAAAAATCTTCTGGATCAATTAAATGTCTACCTTTTAACATATATTTACCTCCTTCTAGTCTCTCTGGATCTAATTAAAGGATTGCGTGAAAAAATGCCTCCTCTAAAGGAAGGCATAATTATCCTCTTATTTACGCTTTCCTTTCCGAACTCTCTGGTTCAGTTTAAAGGTACCCAACTTTCATATTAAAAATACCATATAATAATATAAGTGTCAACTAATAAAGAAAAATCCGGACAGGGGACGGGTACGGACAGGGGACGGGTACATTGTCCGAGTTCTGTCTGGATTTTTCTAAACATAATGAAAAACCTCCTTATTTCATGGTTGTGCCACCGGTTAAACCGCTTTTAACCTGTTGAATATCATTTGTATTAGCCGTTGGTGCTGGTACATAATATCCCTTTTGTTCAGCTATTTGAAATAGTTGATATTGAAATTGTTCAGCTTCATTTCTTAACTGCTGTAGAGTACTTCTAAGTTGTCCATTGGCACATTCTGTAATAGCTTTAGAATAACTATCTATACTAGCTTTTGTAACACTTAAAGCATCATTAACCATACATTTTTCGTCCATAGTTTCCCTCCTATTTTAAAGAATTAATAAAATTAGTAACCGTAGTTTGGGCATCCTGACTTGATTGTTTAAATAATTGCTTAATTTGCGGATCCTGACACTGATTTGAATAAAAATCATATTTTGTAGCCATGTTTTGATGAGATCCTATTATCTCTCTTAAATTTTGTAATTCCAGCTGATTTATATTTCCCATATTAATTGGATTTTTTAGTGCCATAACATTACTCCTTTCATTTGTTTATTTAATTCTCTATTTTATTTTGGCATTTTGAGTATAAATTTATTCATGGAAAAAAAGCTTCTTATATAATAAATAAAATGGGAAATACTAAATTAAGATTGGAGGTGAAAAAGTGAAAAATAAAGTTGTAGTTGAAAATACTTTAACCCCATATATTGACTATTTGAAAAGTTGTGGTTATGATGTTTATACCTTGTATAAAAATGATAATTTGCAAAACATTGTCTCTGATGAATATAAAGCTATTATCATTTCTGGTTTAGATGTATTAAGTACAAGTGGTCCTACCTATGAAAACCCACCTGTACCAATAATCGAGGCAAAAGGTCATACCCCTGAAGAAATTCATAATATTATAGAAAATAGGTATAAATAAGTATCCTCAATCATAAAATGTGGCAAGTTGTAAAATGAAGTGAAAGAAAATCAAAAATTGAAACCCAATGAGATATCCTATACAATGTAAATAACCACAAATACAAAGGAGGATAAATCATTGGGTCAGATATATAGTATCAGAAAA
>JAAZMG010000092.1 GCA_012798935.1 Tissierellia bacterium
TTTAATTCTTATTGGTTGCTTTAATATATTTGGGTTTCTTTGTATATGTGATATATCTACTATATTAGCTTTCCTTAATATATTTAATCCTCCATTTACATCTGCGTTTATTATTATTCCTGTACTGGATTTATATTGTCCTCTTGATATTCTTTTCCCACTAAATGTGTGTTTTTGAGGATTGTCTAGGTTTATTATTGGTAATTGATCATTGGCTAGAAAATCAGATTTGCTGGTATAGCTTTCTTCTTGTTTTACAAAGTTTATATTATTTCTTTTACTTAAGTATTCTAATTTTGAAACTATATCCCCTAGAGGTATATTTACAAAGTTTTGGTTATTTTTCTTTCCCATATTAGATTCCTTTTGTATTGTATCATTGTATCCTATGATTATATTTCCTATGTCATTGTCTATGCAGTATTTTATTATATAGGAGCAAGTTTTATTTATGTAGTCATTAACTTGATTATTTCTTTTTATCCAAAGATTACATTGCTTTTTGGTTATTCCTTTAATTCCCCTTTTATCTTTTATACTTTGTAATTTACTATTTTGTTTATTTGCCCATTGATTAATGGATTTTAATCGTTTCCCATCTATTATGATACTATGCCCGTAATTAGTAGTACAAGTGCATAGATTATCTATTCCTAAATCTATTGCTAGTGCATTGTTTTTATTTAATTTTAACTTTGATTCAGGTATTTCATAAGCATACTGAATTTCAAAGTACCTAGCATTATATTTAGGAATTATCCTTATTTCTTTGATTTTTTTATCCTTTAAGTTCCTTGGAACTTTTATGCTAACCTTTCCATATTCTCTTTTAAATTTTGGAGACATGGGTATATCTAGAGTTCTATCAGGTTTTATTCTTATTTGACCTATGATAATGCTAAAAAATCCATCTTTTTTTAAATATTTTGGTAACTTTATATCTTTGTAATTATATTCACCAGTCCTTGCAAGTTTAATTAACTCAAAAAAGGATTTCATAGCACCATCTACTTCCATTAATATTTGCTGAGATATATTACTGTTTAGCATTTTATAGTTTTCATTTTCTTTACATAATGGATAATTTGATTCATAATTAAGATATTTTCCTTCATTAAAAAAATGTTGTCTTACATTGTAAAGACCTACATTGTACATATTTTTAGCTAAAAAGCACATTTCTCTTAATGCCTTATATTCTTTTTTAGTTAATTTGTTTAGCTGCTGTTTTTGTGTTCCATAGAGCGGTTTTTTAGTTTTTTTAGATTTTGACTGTTTTCCCATTGATTTCACCACCTTTCTTCTAATATCTCCTTAATTTTATTATACTTTATATTAGTTAGAAGAACAAGTGTTTTTTAGCATTTATTTAAATTATTCTACACTTTGCCAATTCATCTCATGATTAAAGTTACGAGTGTTCTTGGCAAAATCATAAAAAGAAGGAAGGCAATAAAACAAGACGACAATTTAGAAACCGCTGAATAACTTTATACTTTAGAATAAGAACATTTATATTCACTACTGAGAAAAAGGCTTTATGCAAAATTGCATAAAGCCTTTTTTCTTAGCCAGAAATAATAACAGCATAATCTTTGAAACTATTCAATTATTACATTCTCCTCTTGTCCCATTATATCCTTAAAATACAGTGCATTCTTTTCATTTACATTTGGCATATTAATTTTCATGTCTTCATTTATATTAGAAATCTTTGTATTATAATTTATTCCTAACTTCAATACTCCTAAGTTTTGTGATGAAATACCATTTCCTATAGCTTCTGCCATAGCCTTTAAATCAATATTTAAATCTAAACTACCAGATTTGTGAACTACAAATCCAGCTTTATTCACGCCATATTCAATGATGATTCCCTTTTCTCCCAGTACTTTTACATCTTTAAAGTCATCCATGAATTTGTTAAATTGCTTTTTAAGTTCTGGTAAATTGCTTTTTAACTTTTCTATTCCCTGATTCATTTCCTTTTTTACTGATTCCTTTTCTGCTTCTGGAATCTGAGCAAAATTCATTACTAGCCTCATATATTCTTCTAAAAATTTAATACTACCTTCATTATCCATAGCATCATTTATCATATACCTTATCAACTCTTTAAAAGATTCATCGTCTAACTTTACTTCATAAATAGACAATGGTCTACCCTTAACAGTTTTTTTCCCTTTATAAGATGCTATTTTAAATCCTGGATCAAAGTTTTTATGGTAATCTTTAATAAATTTCATTATTTTAGGTTGCATCTCTTTACTAAAGTCCATTAGTTCATTAAAATCAATTTCTTCTTGATCTAAAGTTGCCATATCAACAATATCATATACTATGTATTCTTTTTCTTGATCCTCCGGAGATATTTCTTTCATTAAATTTTGTGGCATCTTTATTACTTCTATCATTTTAGGAATATCCTCTGACATATCTGTGTCAACCCATACTTTCATATCCATTTTAGTACCATCAAAGTTTAAATCTGTATTCATTTGTGCCCTTGCTGCTGTCCTTTCCTCATTTTGAGTCATTTTTTGATGTATACTTACTTCTGAATTGCTTAAAACCTTGGCTATCTCTTCTATCATTGGTTGAACTTCTTTTGAAAACCCTTCACTATCTAGACTAAAAGTAATATCTACATCACTTTTCATTGATGTAATATCCTGGGATTTCATAAGTGCATTATAAAGCCTTACTTCATCAGTAGTACACCCTGTAAATATTATTGATAATGCTAAAACTAATGCTAGAATCCACGTTTTTTTCATTTTATTCCTCCCCATTTTTATTTACTTACTATTATTATATAATAAAATATAATATTTTTAAACTACAGACCAAACCAATCTTAACTAGTAAATAATGGATTTACCTTATATTAATCTCCCAATATTAACTTTTCTAACTCCATTGGTTCAATATATTTCCCGTCTTTGTAAGCTCTCATATTCCCACCAGAAATTTCATCAATTAATGCAATCTCTTCATTGTCTCCTATCTTACCAAATTCCAGCTTTATATCATATAATTCAATATCCTTCTTAGCCAATTCTTCTTTTACTATATTGCTAATCTTTATAGTTAATTCTTTTAGGGTTTTATATTCATCCCTTGAGAGTATTCCTAACATACAAAGGGCATCTTCCGTAATAGGTGGATCTTTCCGCAAATCATCCTTAAGAGTAAATTCAATAAAAGCATCTAAAGGTTGACCTTCTTCTGTATACATGCCATATCGGCGTAGAAAACTTCCTACTGCTCTATATCGACAGATTATTTCCAATCCATTACCAAAAACTTTTGCTGGTTTTACAGTCATTGTTGCCTCTTCAATATTAGCCTCAATATAATGGGTAGGTATTCCCTTATCTCTTAATATTTCAAAAAAGAACTTTGTAAGTCTAAGCCCTGATTTGCCTGCTCCTTCAACAGTTAAACCCACTGTATTAGCTCCTGGATCAAATATTCCATCCTCTCCTGTTACATCATCTTTGAACATTAAAAGATAATTTCCATTGTCTAGTTCGTAAACATCTTTTGTTTTCCCTTTATTAACAAGTCTCATTATAAATACTCCTTTAAATTAGAATTTAATAATAACATACTATATCTTTATTATACCTTGTTTTGTTTATAAAAATCAATATGTTAATCTTTTAAATAAAAGGTATCTCTTTATATAAAAAACTTAAGATGTCTTTTTTGCTTTATTCTATAGGAAAGGACTAAATAAAATGATATAATAAAAAGAGTTTCATAGTATTTGTGTTTAGAAAACATTTATATTAATATTTAAAATAGAGAAAGGAAGTGTATATATAATGAGAAAAAGATATATTATTTTTCTAATAATTATCCTTACCTTTAGCCTAGTTGCCTGTAGCAATACCAAGGATTCAACAAATGATAATATAATAGAAGAAGGTAATAATAAAAATAATATAGTAGATGATAATAAGAAT
Organism: Tissierellia bacterium; assembly: GCA_012798935.1. GTDB lineage: Bacteria > Bacillota > Clostridia > Tissierellales > Tepidimicrobiaceae > JAAZMG01. The sequence goes on from JAAZMG010000092.1 coordinate 3,972, forward strand.
AGTAGGATAGAAGAAAAGGAATATGATATTATAGAAACTACTCCCAAAACTAATGAAAAGAATGAAAAAGAGGTAATTCTTTATTTTGCAAATAAAGAATATATAGAAACAGGGGATGAAAACTTAGAACAGCTTGTGCCAGAAAAAAGGATTGTTAAATACGGGGATATATCTCTTGAGGAGGCTATTATAAAAGAATTAATGAAAGGACCCGAAAACGATAAACTAAACACAGTAATTCCTACAACTATAAAATTAATAAACGTAGAAGTATCCGATAGTATAGCCTTTGTAAATTTTGCTCAGGAAGGCTTATACGGAGGATCTATGGAAGAAGATTTCACTATAAGTCAAATAGTAAATAGCCTTCTAGAATTAGATAATGTAGATAAAGTGCAATTTTTAATAGATGGAGAGAAAGCAGAATCTTTGATGGGCCATTTTGACGTACAGGAACCTTTTGAAATAATAGAGAATTAGGATAAATCCCCTTTAGGAAATACTTCTTGAAGGGGATTATCTTTCCATAAATATAAGTATAAAGAAATCATTAGTACATAAAATAGAAGAAATAAATGTAACATAAAGCATTATATGATAAGATATATAGAGAAGATTAAAAAATAATTAAAATTAGGATTAAAATATTTAAACAAATATAAGCTAAACTTATCAAAATATGTCGATAGCTTTCCTGTAGAAAGGGGTTCTCAATGAAACCAAAAAATAAAAATACTGAAAAAATTGAGGATGATAAAGCAATAGCAATAAAAAAATTAATTACTAAAGGTAAAGAAGAAGAAATCCTTACTTACAAGGATATAACAGATCATCTAGAAAAAATAGATTTAGATCCAGAGGAGATAGAAGAAATATATCAAGATTTAGAAAATATGGATATTGACATAGTAGAAGATGTAGAAGATATAGAAGATGATGTAGACGATAAAGAAGATACTACAACTATGTCCAAAAACATAGTTGTAGACGATCCTGTTCGAATGTATTTAAAGGAAATAGGAAAAGTTGACCTTCTTACAAGAGAAGAAGAAGTAATATTAGCAAAACGAGTAGAAGCAGGAGAAGAACTTGCAAAAAAGGAACTTGCAGAAGCAAATCTAAGATTAGTTGTTAGCATTGCCAAGAAACATATAGGGAGAGGCATGTCTTTTTTAGATTTAATTCAAGAGGGAAATTTAGGTCTCATGAAAGCAGTAGAAAAATTTGATTATACCAAAGGTTATAAATTTAGCACCTATGCTACTTGGTGGATACGTCAATCCATAACAAGAGCCATAGCTGATCAAGGAAGAACTATAAGGATACCTGTTCATATGATTGAAAATATAAATAAACTTGTTAGAATACAAAGACAACTTGTACAAGAATTAGGTAGGGAACCATATCCTGAAGAAATAGCAGAACATATGAATATGGAAGTAGATAAGGTTAGGGACATAATGAAAATAGCTCAAAGGCCTATTTCATTAGAAA
>JAAZMG010000093.1 GCA_012798935.1 Tissierellia bacterium
CGGCTAAAGGTTTTAGACCAGTACCCATCATATCCATACCTATAAAAAGTATACCAAATCCAATCAGAATCTCAGCTAAGTTTTTATATCTTTTCCTAGATGTAGCTAGCCAAGTACCTACTCCTATTGCAACAGCTAAAGGTGCTAAATCCGTCAAATTAAAAGCAATTAGTTGTGCCGTCACTGTAGTACCTATATTTGCCCCCATTATTACTCCAACAGCTTGTGATAAAGTCATAAGTCCTGCATTTACAAAACCAATTACCATGACAGTAGTAGCACTACTACTTTGAATAACCATAGTAACTAAAGCTCCAACAATTACCCACATAAGCCTATTGTTGGTCAATATTTCTATCAACTTTTTTAGCTTTTCTCCTGCAGCTTTTTGTAGACCCATCCCCATTAAGTTCATCCCATACAGGAAAAGTCCTAACCCACCTAATACTGGTAACGCAATATTCATTTGCATCCTCCTAATTTATATATATAAATTTACATGGTTTATTTTGTATGAGTCTGTTTTTATATTAGCACATATTCTTCTATAGCTTTTGCCACTCCATTTTGATCATTTGTATCTGTAACTACATGGGAGTGTTTCTTAGCGATTTCATCTCCATTTTCCATTGCTATAGCTAATCCTGACATTTCAAACATAGATATATCATTTTCATTATCCCCAATAGCCACTACCTGAGATCTATCTATATTTAAGGACTTACATAAATGTTTTAAACCACTACCTTTAGATACACTCTCATCCATTACCTCTATATTATTAGACCAAGAACTTGAAATATTTATCTTTTCTATGCTTTTCAATTTTTCTCTAAAATCTAAAAGCTTATCCTTATCATCCTCTATAAACACAAACTTATATATATTTAGTTCCTTACCATTCAAAACTTCTATAGGTTCTTTTAGAGCTTTAAATTTTATCCCCTGTTTTCCAATATTATCTCCATAAAATTTATAATATTTTTTAGCACTTCCATCTCTTTTTTTATAATAAAAGGTATCTTTATTATAAAAATGATAATATAAATTATTCTCTTCTGCTAATTCTATTATTTTTTTACTTAGATTAACTCCTATTGTCTTTTCATAGATAATATCTTTCCCATATCCACAATAAATTATGGCACCATTACAAGCAATTATAGGATTGTTTGATTCTAAAAACTTAGAATAATACAAGGCTGATTTTAATATCCTACCTGTAGCTAGTACTACATATATACCCCTTTTAATAGCTTCTTGTAAAGCTTTTATGTTTCTTTCAGATATTTTATTCTGGCTATTTAAGAGTGTCCCATCCATATCTATAGCTATTAATTTATATTTCATTTTTCACCTCCTCTGTAGTTTGCCAAATTAAATATACCATAAAAAAACAAATAGTCAATACTATTCGTTTTAAATGAAATTATATAAATTCATTATAATTTCTTTTTCTCTAATTCCAATAATTTTTGTTTTAAATTTAATCCTCCAGCAAATCCAACTAACTGACCTTTGGATCCTACAACTCTATGGCAAGGAACTATAATGGGAATAGGATTTTTATTTAGAGCCCCACCTACTGCCCTATATCCCTTGGGATTTCCTATGGATTTAGCAATATCCTTATATGTTCTAATTTCCCCATAGGGAATATTTAATAACTCTTTCCATACCTTTTTTTGAAATTCAGTCCCTTGTAAATCTAAGGGTAAGGAAAGTTCTTTTAATTGTCCTTTTAGATATTTTATTATTTGTTTATGGAAGTCATACTGGTTCCTCTCTACTTCTTCAGTTGCTCCATATTTTTTCTTTACATAATCAACAATATCATCTTTCCTATTATTAGGTAAAGAAAGGTAGACTATACCCTTATTTGAAAAAAATATAAACATCTTTCCAATAGGTGTAGAAAAATCATAATATTTAATATCCATATTGGCTACCCCTCTCTCATTAACCTCCATTGTTCCCTTACTATCTTTTCTATCACAGGCTTAGATTTCAATCTTGGATTTGATAAAGTTGTATTGAACCATTTTAAAGCATCTTCTTTATCCTCTAGTCTTCTACTAATTTCCCCTAATAAATAATCTAGCCTTAATTCCTCCATATTGGTATCTTCCAAAGTTTCTTTATAGTATCCTTCTTCAAATAAATTCTTAGTTAATTTTAAAAACCTCTTTTCTTCCTCTAAATCCTCTTTAATCCTATATAGCCAAGCTATACTTAAACATAAAGACCCTAAATCTATCCTCTTATAATCTAATAATTGTCCAATATAAAGAGCCAGTTTATATGTTTCTATAGCATCGTCTACAGTTCTTTTA
>JAAZMG010000094.1 GCA_012798935.1 Tissierellia bacterium
AAATAACGGTATAGCCGTCCAAGCCTACTTTCAATAAGATTTCAGTTGGAAACTCAAGGATGTTCTTCAATATAAGTTTCGTGCCGGATTTCCACTTTCCTCCGACTCCCTAGGACTACCTCTTATATCTACTCTTCCCATCATCGTTTATATGAACTTTACAATATTATAATTAGATTAATCATCTTTGTCAAATGTTCTAGACAAATATTCTTTAATTGTTCTTTCATAGCCTCTATCTGTAGGTTGATAGTATTTTATATATTTGAATTCATCAGGTAAATATTGCTGTTTTACATATGCGTTTTCATAACTATGAGGATACTTATAACCCTTGCCATGACCCAAGTTAGTTGCCCCTTTATAACTTCCATCTTTTAAATAATTTGGCACTTTCCCAATAGATTTTTCCCTAACATCCTTTAAAGCTTTATCAATACCTATATACGAAGCATTGCTCTTTGGAGCACAAGCCACATAAAGGGCTGCTTGAGCTAATATTATCCTTCCTTCAGGCATTCCTATTATATTAACTGCATCAAAAGCCGATACTGCTAATTTTAAAGCTTCTGGATCAGCATTACCTACGTCTTCCGAGGCACAAATGATTATCCTTCTAGCAATAAATTTAGGGTCTTCTCCTGCATTAATCATCTTTGCTAGCCAATACAGTGTAGCATCAGGATCAGAGCCTCTCATGCTCTTTATAAAAGCAGAAATAGTGTCATAATGTTCATCTCCACCTTTATCATATTTAGCAGACTTTACTAATATACATTCCTTTATAGTATCCAAATATATATTGATTATACCTTCTTCATCTTTTGGAGTAGAAAGAACTCCTATTTCCAGCGAATTTAATGCAAGTCTTCCATCTCCATCGGATATAGTTATTAAATAATCTATAGCTTCTTTATCAATATTAACTTTATAATTTCCTAATCCTCTTTCCTTATCTGTTAATCCATTTTTTATTATTTTAGAAATATCTTCCTTTGTAAGGGACCTTAAAGGAATAACCATCATCCTTGAAAGAAGAGCTTTATTTACCTCAAAATATGGATTCTCCGTAGTAGCCCCAATTAAAATAATAATACCCCTTTCCACAAAGGGAAGTAGTGCATCCTGTTGAGATTTATTAAATCTGTGAATTTCATCTATAAACAAAATGGTTCTTTTGTTATAAAGCTTTAATCTCTCCTCAGCCTCACCTATTATCTTTCTTATATCCTTTACCCCAGAGGTTACTGCAGATAGTTTCTCAAAATTCATATTAGTTGAATTAGCAATTATCATAGCCAACGTGGTTTTACCAGTGCCTGGAGGTCCATAAAAAATCATAGATGTTATTCTATCAGCTTTTATAGCCCTATTTAAAAACTTTCCCTCACCTAATATATGATCCTGTCCAACAAACTCTTCTATAGACTCTGGTCTCATTCTATCTGCTAAGGGAGCATTTCTCTTCAATTGATTTTCCATATTTAAAGTAAACAAATCCATATTATCACCTGTTCATTAAATTAATTGATATTATATTTTATGATATAATAGATAATATGGATAGTCAATTAGCTATCTAATTAAAATGGGAGACCGAAGGTCTCCCATAGTATGCTGTGCATTGTGAATTATTTATATTATATCTTTCTTTACATATTCTGAGGTCATTGCTCTTAAAATTCCTGCGTAGGTTAATTTAAAGCTCACTTTATCTCCAACCTTATAATTCCTTTCACTATCAGTTCCATCTAATATTAAGTGATCGCTACTAGCCCCTAATATGGATATCCCTTTATCTATTGGCATTATAGCATCAAGTTCTATATCTTGTTTCCCTATAGCACATATGATTCTTTTTCTTATACCTTTATCTATAAAAGTAGGTACTTTTCCAAAAGCATCCATTCCAACTTCCCCTGTAGGTATAGATGGCTTTTCTTTTATTTCTATAATTTCTGTTATTAATTGGAAAGCATCATCATAGGTATCATCTATCTTTCCTCCATAGCTGGTTTCTCTCCCTAATACTAAGGATTCACCTAACCTTAAGTTATTAATTCCCTCTATGTTTTTATCTTTCAATAAAAGGTATAAATTGCTTGAATTTCCTCCCGATATTATTTCTAATTTAATATTATACTTTTTTTCAATTATTTTCCCTACTTTTATAAGTCTCCCTAAATTTGTCTCATCAGGTATTACTCCGCCATAACAAGTTAGATTTGTTCCAATACCTATTAACTTTATACCTCTTAATTTCAATATTTCTTCTACAGTATTATATAATTCTTCCTCATCGTAAAAACCTTCCCTTAAATCACCTAAATCAACCATTAAAATTATCTTATGAATTTTTCCTTTTTCTATTGCTTTTTCTGATAAAGCTTTAATGGTTTCTACACTTGAATTAAGGGATATATCTGAAAACTCCACTACTTTTTCTACCTCAGATATCATTGGCAATCTAAGCATTATCTTTGGAATATTAAAGTCTTTTAACTTAATCAGGTTTTCAACTCTGGAATCAGCAAGATAAGCTATACCTCCAGTTATATAAGCTTGTGTGATTTCAGGATTAGCACAAAATACCTTAGTAACCCCTGCTATCTCTATATTGTTCCTTTTACACAAATTTACTATAACCTTCACATTATGCTCTATTTTATCTAAATCTATTTTGATTTTAGGATATTCCATAATCAACCCCCAATCTATTTTAAATAAAATAAGCAGATCGTCAAGCTTATAAAAAATGGTAATTTTTGTATAGCCTGACGTCTTCTATCATTAGGATCGTATGCCTAAGCTATCTTTTAATAATTTTAGGGCTTCTTCTGGGTATTTTTTTGCCATTACTCCTAGGGAAGCCATTATATAATGATTATCTATAAATATTGTGACTTCCTTTGTTGGTAACAATTCATCACCTTTAGCCTTTAAAGCTATTTGTTCTAATATTTTGATCCTATTTGGTAATCTAGTTAATGCTCCTCCAGTACCAACTATATTCTTAACTAAAGTTAGATCCTTCCCTTCCGCCATGGTCTTCTTCCCGCCAGGTCCATATAGATATCTTAAACGACCAGCATGTCTTTTTACAGCAGTTACTACGGCGTGGAAGGTTAAATTCTCTACAAATGCCTTTTTTAATTCTGACTCTGGTAT
>JAAZMG010000095.1 GCA_012798935.1 Tissierellia bacterium
TATAATAGAGAAATATTAGGCATAGTAATTATTTCTTTTGGTATACTATCAATAATTAGTTTGTTTAGTAATAAAACAGGTATTGTAGGGGTATTTTTAAAGAATATTTATTTTACCTTAATGGGTTTTGGTGGCTATATATTTCCTTTAATCATTATAGCAATAGGATTATTGTTTATAATAAATAGACTTGATATAGGTGGAGATGTAAAATCCATCTATCTCCTTATTTTGTTTTTTTGTTTTTTGACTTTAATAGATATAAAGAATCCAGGTGCAGCTAATTTGACCGCAAAAATTACTCAATCCTTAGAACTAAGTAAAGATGGACTAGGGGGAGGATTCATTGGAGCGGTTTTTGGTTATGTATTTTTAAAACTATTCGGTTCTGTAGGCTCCTATATAATAATAGTATTTATTGTTTTTATTTCTATATTGCTTTTTACAGAAGTTAAGGTTAAAGATTTTTTAAAAAGACCAAAGTTTAATATTAAAGAAACGAATAAAGTTTTAAATAATGAAAGAAAAAAACCAGATAGGTCAATACATAAAAAAAACAAAGAAGTAGTAATACACGACTATACTAAAGATAATACAAACAGGGATAATATAATCAAAGATGGAGAAGTTATAAACAACAAAAATACAATAACAAATTATACTCTCCCATATTTAGATCTATTAGATGATTTTATTGTTAAACAGGATGTCAATGATAAAAAAGAAATTTTAAATAATGCAAAAAAAATTGAAGAAACTATGAAAAATTTTGGTATTGCTGCCTCCATTATTCAAATAAACAAAGGGCCAACTGTTACATGCTATGAATTACAGCTAGCCCCAGGTGTAAAAGTAAGTAGGATTCTCAATCTATCTGATGATCTAGCATTGAATTTAGCAACATCGGATATTAGAATTGAAGCACCTATACCTGGTAAAGCTGCCGTTGGAATAGAAGTCCCTAATAAAGTTAAAGATAGTGTAGGTTTAAAGGAAATTTTACAATCTGATGAATACATATCATTAGATAATAAATTGCCATTATCCCTGGGAAAAGACATATCTGGTAAACCAATTATATCTACTATAGATAAGATGCCCCATTTGTTAATTGCGGGAGCTACCGGTTCAGGTAAAAGTGTTTGTATAAATACTATTATAATGAGTATTTTATTTAAAGCCCTTCCTGATGAAGTGAAACTGCTCCTTATCGATCCCAAGATGGTAGAGTTGAGTATATACAATGGAATACCCCATCTATTAATACCTGTAGTTACTGAACCTAAAAAAGCTGCTTCTGCTTTAAATTGGGCTGTTAGTGAAATGGAGAAAAGATATAAATTATTTGCTAAAAACAATGTAAGAGATATAAGATCCTATAATGATAAATTTAAAAATAATAAAGATGAAAAATTACCTAATATAGTAATCATAATTGATGAATTAGCTGATTTAATGATGGTTGCTGCAGAAGAAATAGAAGACTATATTTGTAGATTAGCACAAATGGCAAGAGCAGCAGGGATTTATTTAATAGTAGCTACTCAAAGACCTTCAGTAGATGTTATAACTGGTATTATTAAAGCTAATATTCCTTCAAGGATATCCTTTTCTGTATCTTCCCAGGTTGATTCAAGAACCATACTAGATATGGCTGGCGCTGAGAAATTATTAGGGAAAGGAGATATGCTTTTTTATCCTTCTAGTTTTTCAAAACCTATTCGTGTTCAAGGAGCATTTATTAGTGACGCAGAGGTTGAAAAAGTTGTAGACTATTTAAAGTCCCAAAATGTAACTGAGTATGATGCTAAAATTATAGAAACTATTCAAAATGAAGTAGAATTAGAAAATATTGCAGAAGATACAGATGAGCTGCTACCAGAAGCCATTAATTTAGTTGTAGAAGCAGGACAGGCTTCCATATCTTTGCTACAAAGAAAATTAAAAATAGGCTATGCAAGAGCAGCAAGAATTATTGATGAAATGGAAGAAGGAGGCATTGTTGGTGGTTTTGAAGGTAGTAAACCAAGAAAGGTTTTAATAACAAAAGAAGAAGTAGATTCTTTGTTTAAGGAGCGATAAAAATGGGAGTAAAAAACATATCTATAGTAACATTAGGTTGTTCAAAAAATGAGATAGACTCTGAATTAATGAAAGGTCTTTTAAAAAATAATAATTATAAAATTGTAAACTTATTGGAAGAAGCAGAGGTAATAGTTGTAAATACTTGTGGTTTTATAAAAGATGCTAAGGAAGAATCTATAGAAATGATTTGGGAAATGAGTAGGTATAAAAAGGAAGGAAAGTGCAAATATCTTATATTAGCTGGTTGTTTAGCCGAAAGATATTCCAGTGAACTATTAGAAGAAATAAATGAAGTAGATGGAGTCATAGGTACAGGTAATATAAAGGATATTATAGATATAATTACTGAATTAGAGAAAGGAGGGAAAAAAGTTCAAAAAATAAACAATATAAATGAATCCTATCTAGAAAAAATTAATAGGCAAAGTTTTAGACCTACTGAATACGTAAAAATATCTGAAGGTTGTAATAATTTTTGTACTTATTGCATTATACCCAGTTTAAGAGGCAAACATAGAAGTAGGAAAATGGAAGATATAATCGAAGAAGTAAAATATCTTGTTGACAATGGAGTCAAAGAAATTATATTAATTGGTCAAAATACTACGGATTATGGTATAGATTTATATAATGAATATAAACTAAGTGAATTATTAGATAGATTAAATAAAATTGAAAAATTAAAGTGGATTAGATTGCTTTATTTATATCCAGACAATATTACTGATGAACTTATTTCCTCTATCAAAAACAATAATAAAGTATTAAAATATGTAGATATACCTTTACAACATATAAATGACCAAATACTAAAAAATATGAACAGAAAAACTTCTAAGAAAAACATTATAAATTTAATAGCAAACTTAAGAGAACAAATTCCTAATATCATAATAAGAACAACTTTTATAGTAGGGTTTCCTGATGAAAAAGAAAAACATTTTTATGAGCTGTATGATTTTATAAAAGATATTAAATTTGATAGACTAGGAATATTTACTTACTCTAGAGAAGAAGGAACTCCTGCATATTATTTTGAAAATCAATTAGATGAAAAAACAAAAGAATATAGGCGAAACAAAATAATGGAGTTACAGCAAAACATATCCTACTCTTTAAATAGCAAAAAAATTGGAAAGATATACGAAGTTTTAATTGAAGATATATATGAAGAGGATTTGTATGTAGGAAGGACTTATATGGATAGTCCTGAAATAGATGGAGTTGTATTTGTTAAGGCTTATAATAAGCTTGAAATTGGAGAATATGTTAATGTAAAAGTAACTGATTATTTAGAGTATGATTTGATTGGAGAGATAATAGATGAATTTAGCAAATAAGATAACTTTATTACGAGTATTATTAATTCCTATTTTTATGATAGTATTGTTTTCTGATTTTAATAATAGCAATTATATTGCTGCGCTAATATTTACCATAGCCTCTGCAACTGATGGCTTAGACGGTTATATTGCAAGGAGTAGGAATCAGGTTACTACTCTTGGCAAATTTATTGACCCCTTAGCAGATAAATTACTAGTATCTACAGCATTAATTTCCATGGTTCAATTAGGTAAAGTACCTGCTTGGATTGTTGTAATAATAATAGCTAGGGAGTTTACTATAACAGGTTTTAGAATTATTGCTGCATCAGAAGGGATAACCATTGCTGCAAGTCCTTTAGGAAAAATCAAGACTATCACACAGCTTATTGCTATAATCTCTTTACTAATAAACAATTATCCATTTAGATTAGTAAACTTTCCATTTGATACTATTATGTTATATGCAGCGCTGATCTTTACCGTAATATCTGGAATAGATTATATATATAGAAATAAAGAGGTTTTAAAGACAGGTGAAAAATAATAGGAGTTGATTATAATGAAAGCTGAAATTATTTCAGTAGGGACAGAAATAATATTAGGAAGTACTTTAAATACAAATACCCATTATATAACACAGCAATTGTCAGAGATTGGTATCGATGTGTTATTTCATACATCTGTAGGAGATGATCCAAATATATTAAAAGATGTAATAAAAATTGGATTAAAAAGAGCCGATTTATTAATTTTTACTGGAGGACTAGGTCCTACAGCAGACGATATGACTAAGGAAATTGTTAGTGAAACTTTAGGAATTAAACTTGAATTAAATCCAGCTGTAGAAAATGGTATAAAAGAATATTTTTATAAAATTAATAGGCCAATGTCTTCAAATAATACTAAACAAGCTTATATTCCTAAGGGAAGTAAATTCCTAGTAAATGAAATTGGTACAGCCCCTGGGATTTACATAGAGTGGAATAAAAAAATTTTAATATTGCTTCCTGGTCCTCCTAGAGAAATGGAATTAATGTTTCATAATCAAGTAATGCCTTTAATAAAACAAAACTCTATTATCAAAATAAAAACAATAAATACTATAGGTATTGGTGAATCAACGTTGGAAATGGCATTAAAAGATCTTATAGAGGAAAAAGAAAATCCTACTATTGCTACTTATGCAAAAGAGGGAAGTGTAGATATAAAAATAATCGGCAAGGGCAAAAATCAAGAAAAAGTAAATGCCTTATTAGAAGAAACCGTTAAAAAAATAGACAGTAGAATATCTCAATATATATATAGTTACAATGATGAAGCTATTGAAGAAGTTTTATATAAAAAATTAAAAGAAAAAAATATGAAAATAGCTTTTTGTGAATCATGTACAGGAGGACTTATCACTAATAGGTTTACCCAAATACCAGGTATATCTGAAGTACTTGATAGAGGTATTATAACCTATAGCAATAAATCAAAGATAGAAGAATTAGGAGTAAATAAAGAGACATTAGATAGACATGGTGCTGTAAGTAAACAAACTGCTTTAGAAATGGCCACAGGACTTCTCAACAAAACTGGAGTTGACATAGCTCTATCTACTACAGGGATTGCTGGACCATCTGGAGGAAGTAAAGAAAAACCAATAGGTCTTGTTTTTATAGGAATTGCAACTGAGAATAATTCCTATGCTATTGAATGTACATTAAGTGGTAATAGAATTTCTATACAAAATAAAGCTACATCAAAGGCTTTTGACGAGTTAAGAAGGATTTTATAACATTATTAAATTAATTATTTGACTAATTTAGAAAAATATAATACAATCTAAGTTAGAACTTGTGTTCGAATACTTGAAAGGTGGTGAATCCAGTTTAACTGGGTAAAAATGGCCGATTTGAAAGAAAAAGAAAGAGCACTAGAAATAGCTATAGGTCAAATTGAAAAACAGTTTGGTAAAGGATCCATAATGAGATTAGGCGATACAAAAATTCAAGGTATTGAAGTTATACCAACAGGTTCCTTGGATTTAGATATTGCCTTAGGTATTGGAGGCTTACCAAGAGGAAGAGTAATAGAGATATTTGGCCCGGAATCATCAGGCAAAACTACTGTTGCTCTTCATGTAATTGCTGAAGCACAAAAACGTAAGGGCATAGCAGCTTTTATCGATGCAGAACATGCCTTAGATCCTGGATATGCGAAAAAGTTGGGAGTAGATATTGAAAATCTTATTATTTCTCAACCAGATACTGGAGAAGAGGGATTAGAAATTGCTGAAGCTTTAGTAAGAAGCGGGGCAGTTGATATTGTGGTTGTAGACTCGGTTGCTGCACTAGTGCCAAGAGCAGAAATAGAAGGTGAAATGGGTGATAGCCATGTTGGATTACAAGCAAGATTAATGTCTCAAGCTTTAAGAAAACTAGCAGGTGCAATAAATAAATCTAATACAACTGTAATTTTTATAAATCAATTAAGAGAAAAGGTTGGAATAATGTTTGGTAATCCTGAAACAACAACTGGTGGAAGAGCATTAAAATTTTACTCTAGTGTACGATTAGATGTAAGAAGAATTGAATCCATTAAGCAAGGGGATAATGTCATAGGTAACAGGACTAGAGTGAGGGTTGTTAAAAACAAAGTAGCCCCTCCTTTTAAACAAGCAGAATTTGATATTATGTATGGTCTTGGCATATCGAAAGAAGGTAATGTTTTAGATGCTGGAGTTACTGCAAATATAGTTAACAAATCGGGCTCTTGGTATAGTTATGGAGAGCATAGACTTGGACAAGGTAGGGAAAATGCTAAAGATTTTCTAAGGGATAACCCTGAAATCACATTGGAAATTGAAACAAAAATAAGGGAAAACTTTAATCTTAGTCCAAAAAAAGAAGATTCAAATGACGATAAAGAAAAAACTATAAAAAACAAAAACTAAATAGACCTCCTTATATAAGGAGGTCTATTTGTAAGGAGTGTTTTTAATTGAGATTGCTTTTTTTAACTGATACTCATATAAGGGGAACAACCCCTAAAAATAGAATGGACAATTTACCTGAAACTTTGGAAAACAAATTTAAGGAAATAGGAAAATTTGTTGAAAATTATAATATAGACTTTGTACTACATGGTGGAGATTTGTTTGATAGACCAGATATATCCGTTTCTATTGTAGGTAATTTTGCCCCTATATTAAACAATATTAAAGTTCCTATATATATTGTCTGCGGTAATCATGATATATATGGACATAATCCAGATACCATAAACAGAACTATGCTTGGACTATTAAATTCCTTAAATGTAGTAAGAATAATTAATAAAGGTGATCTCATATATTTAAATAAAAATGGTATTAAAGTTCAACTAACTGGCCAACCCTATACATATAATATTGATAGTGAATTAAATAGGTCTAGCTATATTATAGATAGACCTTCAGAGGATGTAGATTATTCTATTCATATGGTTCATGGAATGCTTCTAAACAAGCCTTTTATTAAAGGGATACCTTATACTCTAATAGACGATATTAAAGATACTAAAGCTGATATTACGTTATCAGGCCACTATCATACTGGGTTTGGGATAATCAATACTAACGGTAAGTATTTTATAAATCCAGGTAGTCTTATAAGGGTTACCAATAGCTTACTAGAAATAGATAGAATACCAAAAGTAGTATTAATAGAATTAGGTAAAACTATTAATATTGAACTTATAGAGTTAAAGACTGCTAAAGAGGGAAAGGAAGTATTAAATAGACAAGAAATTGAAAATCACATATTTAAAAGTGAAAGGTTATTTGAATTTAAACGCTCAATAGATAGTTCTGTAAACTTTGAAAAATTAGAGATAAATGAAATTTTAATGGAAGTTTCTAATGCAGAAGGTGTGTCACAAGAAGTAAAGGAAGAGGCTCTTAAAAGAATAGCTCTTTCCCAAATGAAGGATTTAGGAGATGAGTTATAATATGAAATATATCAAAAAAGTAATTTTAGAAAACTTTCAATCCCACAAATATACAGAAATTGAATTCGACCAATATTTAAATGTTATTGTAGGACCATCCGATCATGGTAAAACTGCAATTATAAGAGCCTTAAAATGGGCCTTGTTTAATGAACCTTCTGGAGATTTTTTTATTAGAGAAGGAGAAAAAGAATGCAGTGTAACAGTTATATTTAGTGATAATACGAAAGTTAAAAGATCCAGGAGTAAAAGTAAAAACGCCTATTATTTATATGATAAAAAAGGAAAAGAAATGATATTTGAAGGTTTTGGTACCACAGTACCTCAAGAAATTATAAATAAAACCTCTATGAGAAAAATAGAATTAGATAGTAGTCAATCTAATTCTATAAATATTAGTGAACAATTAGAAGGACCTTTTTTGCTTTCAGAAAAGAATGCAACAAGAGCTAATGCAATTGGTAGATTAGTTGGAGTTCATATAGTAGATGACGCTTTAAAAGATACATTAAAGGATATTAGAAATTTAAATATGAAGAAAAAAAGCTATGAGGATGTTTTAAAAAAATTAGAAAAAGATTTAATAGAATATGACTATTTAGAAGATCTAGTGAAAAAAGTTCAACAAATAGAAAAATTAAAACATTATATTTATAATAGTCAATTGAAATTAAATAAATTAAGTGAAATATTAACAGATTTAAATAAACTAGAGAAAAATATTAGATTAGTGGAAGAATATTTAGATAGACTAGAGAATCTATATAAAGTGATAAATATTGAAAAAAATTTGAATGAAAAGATTCGTATTTATAACTATATTAGCAACAAATATAGCAGGCTAGATAATATTAAAATTCAAAAAAAATACAATTCTAATTTACTTAATTCCCTTAAAGAAACTAACAGGACAGAAGAAATTATTGATAAGATAAATTCGTACTATGATAAAATAGTTAGTTTGAATAAAATCAATAAAAAATATATGTATGTCCACCATAATATTTTAAAAAATAAAAGAATCTATTTTAAATTAAAAAATATTAGTAATGCGGAAAAAAGTATTAAATTAGGTGAGAGAAAATATTTAAGGCTTGTAGAGTTGTTAAATTTAAATTACAAACTAGATTGTACAAACAAAAGCCTTTCTATTGGTACAATTTATATTGACAAACTATCAAACTTAGATCTAATTTCAAAAACACAAAATACATTGAAAGAAAAAAATAAAGCATTGAAAGTTATAATGGATTATAAAAACAAATATGATAAAATTATGATTAGAAAGCTAAATATAGAAAAAAACTTGACTGAAATAAAAATAGATATAAAAGAACAGTTAAAACAATATAAGTTTATATTAACTAAAATAGAAGTATGCCCTTTATGTTTTAGCAGTATAGATGGAGTAAAAATAGATGAAATAGTCAATAACTATAAATAGGAGGAAGAAATTTATGGATTATGAAAAAGAACTTAATGCTTTAAGAGATAATCTTGAAAAGGCAAAAAGCTTAAAATATAAAGCTGAAGCAAGATTAGAGCAGCTTAATAATCAACAACAAGAAATAATCAAAGAATTAAAAGATTTAGGAGTAAACCCAGAAGATTTGGAAGAGGAAATCAAAAAGTTAAAATCAGAAATAGACAAACTATTTGAAGAAGCTAATACCTTGCTACCAAAAGATATTTTAGAAAAGAAGTGATATAATGATTAACAATTACGAAGAATTGGATAATTATTTATCCAAAATCAATTCTTATATTTCCAAAGAACAAGGCAAAAAAGAAAAAATATTAGAACAAATTGATGAAAATAAGGAATTAATAAAAAACATTCAGTTAGAATCTAACCTTATAGAAAAGGTAAGCTTACTTCTGCAAAAAACTTCTGAATTCGCAAGAAACCAAGCAAAAAAACAGATTGAATCTTTGGTAACTAATTGCTTACAGTATATATTTGAAAATAGTATTGAATTTGAAATTGAAATTGAGGAACTATATGGTAAACCAAATGCAGAATTTTATGTTACCACAAAAATAGATGATACAATAATTAAAACCAAGCCTGAACAATCTCGGGGTGGAGGGGTTGTGGATATAATATCTCTAGCACTACGTATAGCTTTTCTCCAAGTCCATAAACCCAAAATAGAAGGGCCTCTTATTTTAGATGAACCGGCTAAACATGTAAGTGAAGATTATATATTTAATGTTGCAGATTTTTTAAAAAGAACATCAGAGATGTTTGAAAGACAAATTATTATGGTCACCCATAATAATCACCTTTCATCTATTGGTACAAAAGCATATAAAATTCATATGAAAGGAACAGAAAGTCATCTAGAAAAAATAACACCTTATTAATCTTCTTGACATATTTGGCTAAAAGTAATAAAATGAAATCGTACCTAGCTATACAAAATTATATGTGTAGACTCTATAAGCCGAGACTACTCGGTTTATATTTTTATTCAATGTTTGAACTAAAAGAGTATGTGGTATGAAACTTGAAAACTAAATAGAATAGGAGGTGCATCGTTATTGAAGTTGTTTATGTAATTGTAAGTGCTGTTGCAGGAATTGTAATTGGTTTTTATATAAGAAAAACCATAGGTGAAGGAAAAATTAATAGTGCCGAGGAGTTATCAAGGCGAATTATAGAAGATGCAAATAGGGATGCTGAAACACATAAAAAAGAGCTCCTGCTAGAAGCAAAAGAAGAGATTCACCAAATAAGAATTGAAAATGAAAAGGAGAACAGAGAGAGAAGGGCCGAAATTCAAAAACTGGAAAGACGTATAATGCATAAAGAGGAAGCTATTGATAGAAAGAGTGACTCTCTTGAAAGAAAAGAAGAAGCTATTAATAAAAGGTCTAAAAAGTTAGACGAGAAGGAAAATCTCATTGATGAATTATATAATAAACAAGTTGAAGAATTAGAAAGGCTATCAGGTTTAACCTCTGATGAAGCAAAAGAGATATTATTAAATGACATTAAAAAAGAAATAGCACATGAGTCAGCTATAATGATAAAAGAAATGGAAAATAAAGCAAGAGAAGAAGCAGAGAAAAAAGCAAAAGAAGTTATATCCTGTGCAATTCAAAAATGTGCTGCTGATCATGTTGCTGAATCTACTGTAACAGTTGTCGCCTTACCAAACGATGAAATGAAAGGCAGAATAATAGGTAGGGAAGGCAGAAATATTAGAACCCTTGAAACTTTGACGGGTATTGATTTAATAATAGACGATACCCCAGAAGCAGTAGTATTGTCTGGTTTTGATCCTATAAGAAGGGAAGTTGCAAGAATTGCTCTTGAAAAATTAATAATAGATGGAAGAATCCATCCAGCAAGAATTGAAGAAATGGTAGAAAAAGCTAAGAAAGAAGTAGATAATGTTATCAGAAAAGAAGGGGAACAAGCAGCTTTTGAAACTGGAATTCATGGTCTACATTCAGAGTTAATAAAACTACTGGGTAGATTGAAATATAGAACAAGCTATGGGCAAAATGTGCTTAGACATTCTATTGAAGTGGCACATCTTGCAGGAATTATGGCTGCTGAATTAGGTACTGATGTAAAAGTAGCTAAAAGAGCCGGTCTTCTACATGATATAGGTAAAGCTGTAGACCATGAGGTAGAAGGTCCTCATGTGGATATTGGTGTTGATTTAGCTAGAAGATATAAAGAATCAAAAGAAGTTCTTCATGCAATTGCGGCCCACCATGGGGATATAGAGCCTGAAACAGTGGAGGCAGTGCTAGTACAAGCAGCTGATGCAATATCCGCAGCAAGACCAGGTGCACGAAGAGAGACTTTAGAAGCTTATATTAAAAGATTAGAAAAACTAGAGGAAATTGCTAATTCTTTTGAAGGTATAGAAAAATCCTATGCAGTACAAGCAGGTCGCGAATTAAGAATTATGGTAAAACCAGAAAATGTTAGGGATGATGAAATAATTCATACTGCTAGGGAAATTGTTAAAAAAATAGAAGCTGAGCTAGACTATCCTGGTCAAATAAAGGTAAATGTTATTAGAGAAACCCGTGCTATCGAGTATGCAAAATAAAATATAAACATAGAATTTAAACACTATTTAAATTAAATTTATATAAAAATTCTTTTTTCATAATATTTTCAAAATAAAAGAGGATTTTAACATTATCTGTAGAATAAATAATATAAACATAAAATATATTAAAATAGTGTAGAGGGGGATATTTTAATGGATATATTAAAAGTATCAGCAAAATCAAGTCCAAATTCTGTAGCAGGAGCACTAGCCGGAGTTTTAAGAGAAAAAGGCAATGCGGAAATCCAAGCAATTGGAGCAGGTGCTTTAAATCAAGCAGTTAAGGCAGTAGCTATAGCACGAGGTTTTGTTGCACCTAGTGGAATCGATCTTATTTGTATACCAGCTTTTACTGACATCGAAATTGATGGTGAAGAAAGGACAGCTATCAAATTGATTGTTGAACCAAGATAATCTTAAGGGGGATGTTTTAATGGATGTATTAAAAGTAGCAGCAAAGTCAAGTCCAAATTCAGTAGCAGGGGCACTAGCCGGAGTTTTAAGAGAAAAAGGCAGTGCAGAATTACAAGCAATTGGAGCAGGTGCTCTAAATCAAGCAGTTAAGGCAGTAGCTATAGCGCGGGGTTTTGTTGCACCTAGTGGAATCGATCTTATTTGTATACCAGCTTTTACTGACATCGAAATTGATGGTGAAGAAAGAACGGCAATTAAATTAATTGTTGAACCAAGATAATCTTAATAAAATAATAGGAAGCCTGCTAATATTAGCAGGCTTCCTATTATTTTATATTTGTTTTACCTTAAAACAAATGATTCTTGATACCAAGGCTAAGGATGTATATAATATAGTTACGGTATTAAAAGGAGCGTTTGATATGATTTTTGATTTACATGTACATACTACTTATTCCGATGGATTATTTACCCCCGAACAAGTAATAAATTTAGCTATTGAAAAAGGTATGAATGGTATTGCTATTACAGATCACGATACTGTACTGGGTATAGAACCAGCTATTGAATACAGTAAAAATATAGATAACTTTTATCTTATTCCAGGTATTGAATTTGGTTGTATATATAAGGATGAGGAAGTTCATATATTAGGATACTTTATTGACTATAAATCATCTGATATAATAGATATAACTAAAAAATTGAGAAATTTTAGAGTTATTAGAGGTTTAGAGATGATAGAGAAGTTAAACAATTTAGGAATAAATTTATCATTAGATCAAGTTAAATCCCCATCAAAAAAAGAATACATTGGAAGACCACATATTGCTAGAGCTTTAGTAGAGTTTAGACATACTGATAGTATTACTGAAGCATTCGATAAATATCTTGATAGAGGTAAGCCTGCTTATGTTGAAAGATATAAACTGAAAATAGAGGATACTATAAAATTAATACACAGGGTCAATGGTATTGCTGTTCTTGCTCATCCAGGTATATTAAAGAATAAAAAAATAATAAATTATTGTATAAAAGCAGGAATTGATGGATTGGAGGCAATACACTCTAAACATAATAAATCTCAAGTTAAATATTTATTAGAGATTGGAAAAAGCCATGGATTAATTATAACAGGTGGTTCTGATTGTCATGGTGAAACTGTAAATGGGGAATATCTATTAGGTGAATATTATGTTAATATGAACCATATCCCAATTATGAAAGGGAGGATATAATTGACCAATTATAGAAATCAAAGAAATAGGCAATTCCCTTCTAAAATAAGTACTACTTCTTTTGTAAAGCTATATATTCTTCACTTACTAAAAGGTAAAGATTATTATGGTAATGAAATTATTGAAGAAATCAAAGGTAGATTAGATAATAAATGGGAACCAAGTCCTGGAATGGTATATCCTCTTCTTCGAAAACTAGAGGAGGAAGGTTATGTAACTGGGCGATGGGAAGAGCCAGATAAAAGGTCTATAAGAAGGTACCGCCTTACAAATGAAGGATATAAACATTATCAGATAATCTTATTACAACACAAGTCAACTTTTGAGGATTCTCTACATATAGTAAAAAATATTCTAAGGGATATATATGGATTGAAACTCTAAACTGTAAAGTATGTGTTTTTACTTAATTTTTAAAGGGAGGTTTTATTGTGGATATAAATCTATCACAAAAAGGATTAAAAATTTCACCATCTGTTACCCTTGATATTACTGCAAAAGCAAAAGCTATGAAAGCAGAAGGAATTGATGTAATAAGCTTTGGTGCAGGTGAACCAGATTTTAATACTCCAGAAAATATTAGAAAAGAAGGTATTAGAGCTATAGAAGAAGGTTTAACAAGATACACCTCTACATCTGGAATTATTGAGTTGAAAAAAGCTATTTGCAAAAAACTAAAAAAAGAAAACAACTTAAATTATTCACCAAATAATATTATAGTATCAAGTGGAGCGAAACACTCTATTTATAATGCTTTAATGGCTATTATAAACCCAGGAGATGAAGTGATTGTAGCTTTACCTTATTGGGTAAGTTATCCTGAAATGATTAAAATTGCAGGGGGCCAACCAGTATATATACAAACAGAGGAAGAAAATAATTTTAAGTTTACCATCTCTGATTTAAATAGAGTTTTAACTAATAAAACAAAAGCTATAATATTAAATAGTCCAAGTAATCCTACTGGTTCAATATATGAAGAAAAGGAGTTAAAAGAAATTGCTAGTTGGGCAGTTAAAAACAATATCTTTGTTATCTCTGACGAAATATATGAAAAGCTAGTATATGATGGAAAACATATAAGTATTGCATCTTTTAATGAAGATATTAAAAATTTAACTATTGTAATAAATGGTATGTCAAAAGCCTATGCAATGACTGGTTGGAGAATAGGATATGCAGCAGCTCATGAAGATATTATAAAAGTTATGGGTAATATTCAAAGTCATACTACCTCAAATCCTTGTTCTATATCTCAATACGCTAGTGTAGCAGGATTATTAGGAGACCAAGAAGGTATTGAGGAAATGAAAAATCATTTCATGAAAAGAAGAGATTATATGGCAAACACTATAAATTCAATTAAAGGTTTAAGCTGTAGGAAACCAAAAGGTGCTTTCTATATAATGGTCAACATTACCAATATAAAGGGAAAAAACATAGAAAATACAAAGATAGACAGTTCCTTAGACTTTGCAAAATTGCTTCTTGATAAAGGGAAGGTTGCTGTAATACCTGGAATAGGTTTTGGAGATGATGACTATATTAGATTATCCTATGCTACATCTATGGAAAATATTGAAAAAGGACTTGAAAGGATTAGAGATGTTATTAAAAATGTTAATTAATAAATAATTTATTTTAATCAACAATGTTTACGTAATAATATTATGTAAACATTGTTGGCAGAAATTACTATAAATAATAAATCTATTAATTATATATAATTAAAGAAGATAGTTGGTGAATATACATGAAACGATATTTAAAAAACATGAATGCCTTGTCTGTTAAAGAAATTGAAAAATTAAATAGCAGTAAGGTTTGCGTTATTGGTTGTGGGGGTTTAGGTGGATACATAATTGAAATGCTAGGAAGGATTGGAGTAGGATATATAACAGCTATAGATGGAGATGTTTTTGACGAAACTAACTTAAATAGACAAATAGTAAGTCATGTAGAAAATATTGGAATGGGTAAAGCAGAAGAAACTAAAAATAGGATGAAATTAGTCAATCCTCATATACATGTAGAAGCAGTTAAGACCATGTTAGATAATTCTAATGCAACAACCTTACTTAAAGATCATAATGTTATTGTAGACGCTTTAGATAGCATTAAAACACGAATTATAGTTCAATCAACATCTACAAAATTAAACATTCCTATGGTTCATGGTGCTATAGGAGGTTTTTATGGTCAAGTAACTACAATATTTCCTAACGACAAAACTTTAGATTTTCTCTATCCTGAAAATAGTAGAGTAGATAAAGGAGTTGAAGAAGAATTAGGAAACCCATCTTTTATACCGCCATTGGTAGCTTCTATACAAGTAGCAGAAGTAATAAAAATACTAATTAATAGAGGTGACTTATTAAGGAAAAAAGTCTTATTCATAGACGTCCTAAACAATAATTTTGATTTAGTAAAATTTTAATAATATAAATTCTGCTAATCCAGATTAACATAAAACATTTTATGTTAATCTGGATTATTAATTGAAAATTTATATTAGCTAAATTAAAATAACAAATTCTAATCTTATACTGACCTTGTATATGTTAATGTATATGTTAATTTTAATATTCTTATCATATTAAGTCTATAAAGTAGCTAATAGGTGTTATAAGGCCTTAGCAGCTTATTTAAGAGCTTTATGCTTGTACTATATAAACTATATGTATATACGCAATTAAGTTCCTTAGACGTCAATTATAAGGGTTGTTTTAAAGCTAATTATTTAAAAATGTATTTTCTTGTAAATATCCTTAAGTTTATGTAAGTATACAAACTATGTATTGAATTTGAATTATATTTATATATCGGAAAATAAAGAAAATAAAAAAGAAGGATTTTTCAAATTTATGTCGAAATATAATATTAGTCACAAA
Organism: Tissierellia bacterium; assembly: GCA_012798935.1. Lineage (GTDB taxonomy): Bacteria > Bacillota > Clostridia > Tissierellales > Tepidimicrobiaceae > JAAZMG01. The sequence goes on from JAAZMG010000095.1 coordinate 16,002, forward strand.
ATATCTATTTTGTGACTAATATACTCAGTTATATAGAAAAGAGGAATAGAAATGCATGATATACCATTAATACTTGAAGACTACTTAAATTATATGGAAACTATTAAAGGGGTATCTCCTAATACCACAAAAGAATATTTCTTTGACTTGCGTACATTCTTTAGATTTATTAAACTTCGATATAAACTTGTAGATAAAAATACTCCTTTTGAAGAAATTAAGATTGATGATATTGACATTAAGTTAATTAACAAAATTAATTTGCAAGATTTACACGCCTTTATATCCTATGCAGATAAAAATAGAGATAATGGAAATTCTGCAAAATCAAGAAAAGTAGCAAGTTTAAGATCATTTTTCAACTACCTCTATACTAAAGTTAATTTAATTTCTAAAAATCCTGCAGGCAACCTAGAATCCCCTAAAACTAGCGCTAGGCAACCTATATATTTAACTTTGGAGGAATGTGATAAATTATTAAACACTATATTAAAAAATAAAAATAAGATATTTAGAAAACGTGATTATGCTATAGTTATGTTATTTTTAAATTGTGGTTTAAGATTATCAGAATTGTCTAGTATTGATATAAATAAAATAAAAAGCGATACCTTAACCGTAGTTGGAAAAGGAAATAAGGAAAGAACTATTTATTTAAACCAATCCTGTATCAATGCAATAAATGATTATATTGCAGTAAGACCTAAGGATGCTTTGGATAATGAAGCTTTATTTTTAAGTATGAGAAAACAGCGAATGAGTAATAGGGCTATCCAACACATGATAGATAAATATCTTGGACAAGCCGGATTCGATATCTCTATTTATTCTACCCATAAGCTTAGACATACTGCTGCTACTTTAATGTACAAGCATGGTAATGTAGATATAAGAGCTTTACAAGAGATACTTGGTCATGAAAGTGTATCAACAACCCAGATATATACTCATATTGATGATGAAAGATTAAGAGAAGCTGTTAAAAGTAATCCTTTAGGGAATATAAAACCTGAAGAAAGAAAAGAGTAGATAGAAAATAAAATAATATAGCTGCCTACTCTATAAAATATAAGCAAAATAATATACTTTCAAAATAATATACTTTCATAGATAATAAAAAAAGCCTAAAGGAATTTACTAGTAAATTCCTTTAGGCTTTTTTCTTTTATTTAGAGTTGTATTTGATAGGTATTTTTATTAGATCCCCAGGATAAATATTTGCGCTTTCCATGTTGTTAAATTGTATTATTTCAAATACCATTTTTCTTACATCATAATCCTCCGGCATATTGTTTATTGCAATATTCCATAAAGTATCTCCTCGTACTACTTTCACTTTTACATAATTTCCCTCACCCTCATATGTAGAACTATAAACCTTGTTATCTTTAACAAATAACAAAACTATAAACATAGCCATAGTGAATACTAATAATAAAAATGATATAAATTTTCTTTTGTTTGCTATTTTATATTTCTTTTTCATAATACCACCTCTCGTACATAAGTTCTAAACGTCTGTTCTGTAATTATATTATACGCAAACACCCGTTCTTTGTCAATGGTTATTTTGAAAAAAGAACTTTTGTTTGATTCTTTAATATATCTATGATATAATTAGTAATAATCTTTAAACTATACCCTATCATTAAAAAGTAAGCTAAGTATTAGATACATATAAACAAACATTTAGAATAATAAGTATGAAAAACTATGGATATTAATTATGTAAAGTAAATTTCTATAGATATATTATGGGAGGTGTTTTAAATGTACGAAGACTTAACCCAAAAACAAATTGAAATTTTATATTATATTAAGAATCAAGTGCAAAAACAAGGCTATCCACCGTCTGTAAGAGAAATTTGTAAAGGTGTTAATTTAAAGTCAACTTCTACTGTGCATAATCACTTGGAAAAATTAGAAATGAAAGGCTATATTAGAAAAGATCCTACTAAACCAAGAGCTATCGAAATTTTAGATAAGGATGAAAACTCTTTATTTGCACCTAAAAAAACTGTTGATATACCTATTATTGGCAAGGTTACTGCTGGTCAACCAATTCTAGCAGTAGAACATATTGAAGATACATACCCAGTTCCTATAGATATGGCTGAACGGGGCCCTCTATTCATATTAAAAGTTCAAGGTGATAGTATGATAAATGCGGGAATTTTAAATGATGATTATGTTCTTGTAAAACAGCAAAATCAAGCTGTAAATGGAGATATTGTAGTGGCATTACTAGAAGATGAAGCTACCATAAAGAGGTTTTTTAAGGAAAAAGACCATATACGTTTACAACCTGAAAATGAATCTATGTCACCAATACTGACTAAGAATGTAATGGTTCTCGGAAAAGTAATTGGATTGTATAGAAGAATATAGCTTTGTCTATTAATTAATAAAAAGCTAACCATTTTATTGGGTTAGCTTTTTATTATCTATTAAATTATTAATATATAAATTATTTAAAGATTTCATTACACCTAATTTGCAATGCTCATAGGTTAAACCACCTTGATAATAGGCAAAATAAGGCTCCCTCATTGGTCCATCAGCACTTAACTCTATAGAAGAACCATCTATAAAACCTCCTGCTGCCATAATAACCTTATCTTCATAGCCTGGCATATCCCATGGAATAGGCGTTACATAGGAGTCTACTACAGATGCATTTTGAATCCCCTTGCAAAATTCAATAACCCTATCTGGCGAATTAAATTTTACAGCTTGAATAATATCACTTCTAGTATCATGGATTTCAGGTACAATATCAAATCCTAACTCCTTATAAACTATTCCAACTAATAAAGCTCCTTTCACAGCTTCTGAAACTATATGAGGTGCCAAATAAAACCCTTGTAATGTAGTTCGTGTGGTTCCGAAGGTCAATCCACAATCTTTGCCTAATCCTGGTGCTGTACTTCTGTTAGCAACCTGTTCCACTAAATTAGATTTTCCTACTATATACCCTCCTGCTAATGCTAATCCTCCTCCAGGATTTTTAATCAATGATCCTGCCGTTATATCAGCACCTATATCCGTTGGTTCTCTTTTTTCTAAAAATTCACCATAACAGTTATCCACCATAATAATAACATCTTTATTTTTACTTTTAATTTTTTCAATAACTTCTTCCATTTCATCTATAGTTATGGCTTTCCTATCGCTATAACCTGTAGATCTTTGTATAAGTAAGACTTTAGTATTATTAGATATATTTTTTAATACTTTCTCTACATCCATTTTCCCATTTTTTAAAGCTATTTCTTTATAATTTATACCATATTCTAGTAAAGTACCATTTTGGTTTCCCTTTACGCCGATTATTTTTTGCAATGTATCATATGGACTTCCAGTTATGGATATAAGCTCATCATTTGGCCTTAATAGTCCAGATAAAGTTAATGTAATAGCATGGGTACCCGATGCTATTGTTGGCCTAACTAGAGCATCTTCAGTATTAAAAACCATAGCATAAATTTCTTCTACCTTATCCCTACCTATATCTCCATATCCATATCCAGTAGTCCAACTAAAATCCGTAGAACTAAGTCTAGCTTCTTGCATACTTTTAATTACCTTATATTGATTATATTCTTTTATCTCATCAATTCCGTTAAATTTTTTATTTATTAATTTTTCTTTTGAATTTACAAAATTAATAACTTCTTCTTTAATTTTAAATTGTTTACATAATATATTTATTGTCCCCTTTTCCATAAATTACTCAACCTTTCTAATTTGAACTTCAAATACAAAAGCCCCCGATACAATATCAGAGACATTTGCCTAATTAATAAAATTATTCTTCAATTAAGTTTTTATCTACTAAATTAATTGGTGTACTTGGTATAATTGTCGATATAGCATGTTTATAGATAAGTTGCTGTTTTCCATCACTATCCAATATAATGGTATAATTATCAAATCCTTTTACTACACCTTTAATTTGGTATCCATTTATTAAGTAAATCGTAATACTTATATTTTCTTTTCTTGCTCTATTAAGAAAAGTATCTTGAAGATTGATTATTTGTCTCATATATTTCCCTCCTTTAGAAATTTATACTAATAAGTTATTTTATATAGCTAATAATAGTTTCACTAATCTTTTCAATGGAATCATATTTATTAATATCAATCCACTTTATTCTATTATCTCTTCTGAACCATGTTAGTTGCCTTTTAGCATATCTCCTTGTATTTCTTTTAAGCATTTCAATAGTTTCATCTAATTTTGTCTCTCCTTCTAAATAAGAGATAATTTCTTTATATCCAATACCTTGCATAGATACTAGATCCTTGCCATATCCCATATCCATTAATTTTCTGACCTCATCTATTAATCCTTCTTCAAGCATAAGATCAACTCTTCTATTAATACGGGAATATAGCTTAGCCCTATCCATAGTTAAACCAATCATAGTTAAATTATACTTATCCGTTTCTTTTCTAAAATTTTTATTATAATAAGACATAGGTTTGCCAGTTTCATGATAGATTTCTAAAGCTCTAATTATTCTTTGTCTATCATTAATATTTATCCGATTTGCAGATACAGCATCAACTTTGGATAATTCATCATGTATATATTGATTTCCATACATATCTGCTAAGTAATCATATTTTTTTCTAAATTCTTCATTTGCCTCTACTTTAGTAAAATTTAATTCATATACTATAGAGTTAAGATATAATCCTGTTCCTCCAACTAATATAGGTAGTTTATCACTTTTATTTATTTTTTCAATGTGTTTTTCAGCTTTGTTTTTAAAATCTGCTACAGTAAATTCTTCATCTGGATAGACCATATCTAACATATAGTGGGGTACATGATCCATTTCCTCTAATGTCACTTTAGCAGTGCCAATATCCATATACTTATATATTTGCATGGAATCTGCCGATATTATTTCTCCATTTAGTTTTTTAGCTATATTTATAGATATAGTAGTTTTACCTATTGCCGTTGGTCCTATAATTACCAATAAATCATCCTTATTTTCCATTTTGTTTGATCATCCTTTTACATAATTCTTTTAAACTCCTTTTCAAGTTCTTCTTTCGATACCTCAATAATTGTAGGCCTGCCATGGGGACAGGTGTAAGGATTTTTTGTTTTGCTTAATTGTTCAAATAAACTTTTTATTTCAATATCTACTATTTTATCACCACTTTTAATAGCTTTAGTACATGCTATTTTTATTATTTTATCTAGCTTTACCTCATAACTACTTTTAATATCCAGCTTTATAGTATCAATTAACTCTAAAAATAACTTTTTAACTTCAGGTTTCCCAAATAATATTGGTACTCCTCTAATTATAACGCTATTGGTTCCAAACTCTTCTACTATAAATCCTAGTTTTCTTAAAAGTTCAATATTATCCATTACGATTGCAACCTCTGTATTGGTTAACTCTATCACCTCAGGAGTTAAAAGATTTTGAGTTATCACTTTTTCATTTTCATATTCTTCCTTATATTTTTCATACATAATTCTTTCATGAGCAGCATGTTGATCTATAATAAGTAGTTTATTCAATTCAGAGTCTTCTGCTAGTATATAGGTAGAAAAAAGAATGCCTATAGGCCTGATCCTTTGCAAAATATCCCTCAATATATCATCCGCTTTTTCATTTGAAAACTCTTCATCAGTAGGTTTATCATCATATTTTAGTTTTTCTTCTATCACTTTATTTATGCTACTCTTATGTTCGTTTATATCATAAAAAGTAGTATCAGGTCTTACTATGTTTTCATTTTCCACGAAACTTTTTTCAAAAAGAAGGGGCAATTCTTCTATTTGTTCTTTCTTCTTCTCCTTACTAAATAAAACTTCAGGAATAGATAGAGCATTTTTTAATGTTCTATCTATTACATAATCTAGCTCTTTATCTATTAGTTGTTGATTTATAAATTTAATTTGCTGTTTAGTAGGATGAATATTTACATCAATTAATGAAGGGTCTACATTGATGAACAATATAAATACCGGGAACTTATTAATAGGTATAATGGATTTATATTTATTCTCTATTAATCTAGATATATGATCATTTTTAATATACCTATTATTCACGTATAAATACTGGTGACTTCTATTGCCTCTATAAAAGGTATTGTTAGATATATATCCGGATATACTAAAATTTGAGCCTTCATAATCAATCCTAAGAAGGTTATCGCTAAAATCCTTTCCTAATAAAGTATATATGTTAGAAATTAAATCATTATCTTTAGAAGTCTTTAATATAACTTTATTATCTTTAATATATTTAAAGGAAATATCAGAGTTTCCTAAAGCTAATTTATATACTATATCACTAATATGATTAGCTTCTATTATATGGCTTTTTAAAAATTTTTTCCTTACAGGAATATTATAAAATATATCTTTAACTATCATAGTAGTTCCTTTAGGACAACCTACAGGTCTTTTTTTAATTACTTCCCCTTCTTCTACAAAAGCTTGAATTCCCAATAAATCATCATCAGTCTTCGTAAGGACTTGAACTTTAGATACTGTAGATATACTTGCTAAAGCCTCGCCTCTAAATCCAAAGGACATAACCCTATATAGATCATCTACATTAGATAGTTTACTTGTAGAGTGACGTTTAAATGCAATATCTAAATCTTCTTCAAGAATACCATCTCCATCATCTGTAACTCGAATATAGGATTTTCCTCCATTGTTTATTTCAATAACAATATTAGAAGAATTTGCATCTAACGAATTTTCGACAAGTTCTTTAATAATAGATGAAGGCCTTTCAATAATTTCCCCTGCTGCAATCTTTTGTATTGTTACCTCATCAAGTTCCTTTATTCTATTCACCTTGTGCTCTCTCCTTAAGTTTTTTAGCCTCTTCTATTAAATCATATAATATATTGATAGATTCTATTGGAGTCAGTCTTGATATATCAATATTATTTATCTTATCAATCAAATAATCTTTTCTGTAGTCTGAAATACTTAATTGTTGACTAGTTTCTACAGATTTATTAGTAGTCGTTAGTCGGTGGTTTTGCTCTATCTGATGTAATATTTCGTTAGCCCTATCAATAACTTGTTCATCAATTCCAGCTAATTTTGCTACTTCGATTCCATAGCTTTTATTAGTGCTACCTTTAACAATTTTTCTCAAAAATATTATTTCATCACCTTTTTCTTCAACTAATATAGTAAGATTTTTTATTCCTTCTAGCTTGTTTTCTAACTCTATTAGTTCATGATAATGAGTAGCAAATAAAGTTTTTGCTTTTATATTTTCAGCAATATATTCAATTGTAGCCCAGGCTATGCTAAGACCATCATAAGTGCTTGTGCCTCTCCCAACTTCATCCAATATTATTAGACTATCTTTTGTTGCATTCTTAATTATATGAGCTACCTCATTCATTTCTACCATAAAAGTACTTTCTCCTTGAGATAAATTATCACTAGCACCTATTCTAGTAAAAATTCTATCTACAACAGCTATATTTGCTTCCTTTGCAGGAACGAAAGAACCTATTTGTGCTAACAAAGTAATTATAGCAACCTGCCTCATATAGGTAGATTTGCCAGCCATATTTGGACCAGTTATTATTTGAACTCTGTTATCTTCATTATCTAGATAGGTGTCATTTGGTACAAATATACTATTTTCCATAGTCTCTTCTACTACAGGATGTCTACCCTCTACAATGTTTATTATCCCCTTATTATTAAGTTTAGGTTTCACATAATTATTTTTATATGCAACTTGTGCAAAGGAGTTTAAAACATCAATCTTTGAAATTTGCTTACTCACTTTTTGAATTCTATGGGTTTCAAGCTTTACTTTTGTTCTTATATCTTGAAAAATAGCATACTCAATTTCTACCATTTTCTCTTCTGCTCCTAAGATCTCCATCTCCATTTCTTTCAATTGATCTGTATGATATCTTTCAGAATTAGTCAATGTTTGTTTCCTTATGAAGTAATCTGGAACTAAATCTAAATTTGAATTAGTAACCTCAAAAAAATAACCTGATTTTTTATTAAATCCAATTTTTAAATTTTTAATTCCCGTCTTTCTCTTTTCCTCATACTCTAATTTTGTAAGCCACTTTTTACCTTCTGTACTTGCCCTTTTCAATTTATCTAATTCTTCATCATAGCCTAGTTTTATCAGCTCCCCCTCTTTAATTGAAAGAGGAGGATTGTCTACAATTGATATATCTATTAGCTCAAAAATATCATTTAAAGAATCAATTCTCATGCTCAGTTCAATTAACAGTTTTTCATTAGATTCCATTAATAATTCTTTTAATTTTGGTATCATACCAATAGATGATTTTAAAGAATATAGATCTCTAGCATTACAATTACCATAGGATATTTTTCCAATAAGTCTTTCTAAATCATATATTTTCTTTAAACAATTTTTGATCTGATCCATTAATATAATATCTTTTACAAATATCCCAACTACCCTTTGTCGCTTTTCAATATCTTTTATATTTATCAAAGGCTGTTCTAACCAGCTTTTCAAAAGCCTACCACCCATCGCAGTAGAAGTTTTATCTAAAATCCAAATCAGTGCTCCTTTTTTTTCTCTGCTCATTATTGTTTCATGTATTTCTAAATTGGTACGTGTATTTATATCTAGTATCATATACTCCCTTGGTTCATAAATTTTAAGCTCATTTATATGTTCTAAGGATTTTTTTTGAGTCTCATATAAATAATCAATTAATTTTCCCAAGGATAAAATTGAATACATCTTACCTTCTAAACCTAATTCTTTCAATCTGTCTACATTAAAATGGTGAATAATAATATCTTTTATTTGAATTTTATCTACTATATCATCTTCATAAACATTTATATAAGGATTTATTCTATTTTCAATAAATTTTAATATCTTTTTATCTTCAATAAAGGTTTTATTGCATATTACCTCTGAAGGGAATATCTTTCCCAATTCATCTAAAATAAAGTCATAAGAGCTTTCTTCATCCCCAATATACTCTGTAGTATACATCTCTCCTGTAGAACTATCTACATAAGATAAGCCTACTCCAAAATCATCTAAATATATGGATACAAGATAGTTGTTAGATTTCTCATCTAAAACATTTATATCCATTATTGTGCCTGGAGTTACTACTCTTACTACATCTCTTTTTACTATCCCTTTTGCTATAGAAGGGTCTTCCAATTGCTCACATATGGCTACTTTATAGCCTTTTCCAACTAATCTAGAAATATATATTTCTGATACATGATGGGGCACTCCACACATAGGGGCCTTTTCATTACTACCGCAATCTCTTTGAGTTAAAGCTATCTCAAGCTCTTTAGATGCAATAATAGCATCTTCAAAAAACATTTCATAAAAATCTCCTAATCTAAAGAACAATATAGAGTCTTTATACCTTTCTTTAACTGACATATATTGTTTCATCATTGGTGTTAAATTATCCAAAATTATAACCTCCGAACTAAATTATATAACCTTCCAATGTAAAGGATTTTACCGTTGTTATTTTCACATTAACTAGTTTTCCAATTAAAGATTTATCACCTTCAAAATGGACAAGTTTTCCTGTCCTCGTTCTACCAGTTAACACATTATCATTGTTTTTGCTAACTTCTTCTACTAAAACTTCTACAACTTTATTCATATACTTAAGATTTTGTTCATAAAATATTGGATATATGGTATCCAATAACCTTTGAAATCTCTCATGTTTTATCCTATTAGGAACTTGATTTTTCATATTTGCTGCAACAGTTCCTTCTCTAATTGAATATAAGAAGGTAAAAGCTGAATCATATTTTACTTTTTTAATTAAATCTAAAGTTTCATTGAAATCCTCTTCTGTTTCCCCTGGAAACCCTACTATTATATCTGTTGATATGGCGATATTAGGTACTGCTTTGGTGATTTTTTCAATTAATAATATATAATCCTCTTTAGTATATTTTCTATTCATAGCTTTTAAAACCCTATTGCTTCCAGATTGTACAGGCAAATGGAGTTGTTCACATACTTTATCTAATTCAGATATAGCCTTAATTAATTCATCCGATAAATCCTTTGGATGAGAAGTCATAAATCTTATTCTTTCTATTCCATCAATTTTATTTACTTCTCTCAGTAACTTTGCAAAGGAATAATCATAACCTAATGTTTTACCATAAGAATTTACATTTTGACCTAATAAAGTTATTTCTTTATAACCTTTTTCCCCTAGCTCCTGTATTTCTTTTAAAATGTGTTCTGGTTCTCTACTTTTCTCTCTTCCCCTTGTATATGGAACAATACAATAGGTACAAAAGTTATTACAGCCATACATAATATTCACAAAAGCTTTAAATGAATATTTACGATTAGCTTCTACCTCCTCTATTGTTTCTCTATCATCTTCCACTATATCAACTACAGTCTTACCAGTCTGCTCATATCTATTAATAAGTTGTGGTAATTTGTGTATATTACTAGTACCAAAGATTATATCAACATGTTTATACTTTGACAATATAACGTTCCTAGCTTCTTCCCGTTGCATCATACAACCACAAACCGCAATTACTAGATCTGGTTTTCTTCTCTTTAAATTTTTTAATGCTCCTAACTGTCCATATACTCTTAATTCTGCATTTTCTCTCACTAAGCAGGTATTATATATAATAAGATCACTTTCTTTTTTATTATCTGTCCATTCATATCCCATCTTTTCTAATAACCAGGATATTTTTTCTGAATCATGCTCATTCATTTGACAACCATAAGTGACAATAGTATATTTTTTATTTTTCATCGTTTTTTCCTCCTAATAACTAGTCCTTACTATTATATCATTATAACAAAAATAAATAAAAAAAAACCTGGGAAATAATTAATAAAATTAATTCAGGTTGCAGGTTAAATAATGTAAATTTATATAAAATAGCCTATTAGATTTTTGAATAGGCTATTTTATAATTTATTATATTTGTATTAACTTTTAATCTTCTTGTATAAGTACATTTTCATAGAGTTCACATTTTTCACAATTGCATAAACCACAAGCATTGTTTATACAGGAAATTGCTCCACATTTTTTATAATTATGATTTTGTTTTACTGTGTTTATTTTAACCTCCTTTTTCATAACTATCTACCCCTTATTATATGTTTAATCAAATTATACCATAAGATTTAACAAAATACAAAGGATTATTCTGAAAATTGAATAAATTATATTATATACTTGCAATTCCTTACACATACATAAACATATAATCTATGTTATGCAGGATATATTTATTAACAATTCATTTATTTGTTTTAAATATTCTTTGTAAAAGCCCTTTATTGTTTTCCAATCTTTTTATTTTGTCTTTTAATTCGGCAGTTTCATAAGACTTTTCCTTAACTTTCATCTTTAATTTTGCATTTTCACATATCAGTACATCCCTCTCTTTACTACTTAATTCATTTCTTAACTCCGTTATTTCATCTTTTAATTTTTCAATCATCTGTATACTACACTCACTATTACTATCAAGCCTTTTTATTAAATCATCAAAAAACCCTTCCTGCAAGTTTAAGCTAATCTCTTTAGCTAATTCCAATGAATTTATGTTTTCTCTAGGAGTAATATTGGTTAATGCTGTTTCCTCATTAGAATCTACTAATAATTCAGGAGACTTTATAATTAACTTAATTTGCTTATTGCTAAACCCTTTATTTTGCAGGGATTTTATATACTGAAATATCTCGATTTCAAGATAAGTATAGTACCTATGGTTTGACTGGTTTCTTGGGATCTCTAATTCAAACTCCTTTTCATAATATCTAAGTACATGAGGAGGGTAGCTTGTTAACTCAGCTACTTCAGATATTGTATATTCCTTATCAACTTCTAACATAAGATTGCCCCCTTAAAAACATTGTTATATTAGTTATTCTTTAATACTTTAAAAATTCCTTCATAAATAACAAGTTTTTATTTATCAAATATTGATATAATCCTTCAAATATCATCATCTATTGTTTTTTCTCTACTAAATAAGAAAAAAGAGCTGAAATATTTCAGCTCTTTTTTCGTTTATAATATGATATCCCTATTCAATAATTTTATTAACAACCTTATTGAATTAATTATATCGTTCTTTGATGCCATCTCTATTGTAGAATGGACATATCTGGTAGGAATAGATATCACCCCAGAAGGTACTCCTTCTTTAGTCAGATGAATACTCCCTGAATCAGTACCTCCAAATTCCAAAACTTCCATTTGATATGGTATATCATTTTCTTCAGCTATATCTATCATAAATTGTCTTAATTCTGGATGGGTTAATATAGAATTATCCTTTACCTTTATTGCAGCTCCTTTATCTAAACCTACTGCAAAAGTTTTAGCTTTTGGTGTATCTCCACTTCCTGTAACATCTAAAGCTATACCTATTTCTGGATTAATTCCATAGGCAGAAGTCTTTGCTCCTCTTAAACCCATTTCTTCTTGTACTGTAAACACGAAATATAAATCATTTTTTTGATTTTCTATTTGTTTAATGGTTTCTATAGCTATATAGCATCCCACTCTATCATCTAGACACTTTGTAAACACTACATTATCATTCTCTTGGTATTCTGTTTTATAAACACATATATCACCAATATTCACAAATTTTTCTGCTTCTTCTTTATTTCTTGCTCCTATATCTATAAACATATTTGATAATTTAAGCTTAGAAATATCCTCCATTGGTTCAGAGAAAATTACGCCTACTACACCATTTTCAAACACTACTTGTTGACTTAAGGTAACAAATGGAGATGTTCCTCCAATATTTGTAAATCTTAGAAAACCATTATCGTCAATATCTGTAATCATAAACCCAATTTGATCCATATGGGCTGCTATCATAATTCTTTTTCCGCTACCTTTTTTCCTAGCAATTAAATTTCCTAAATTATCTATTTTTATTTCATCAACATAATCTTTAATTTCTTTCTCTATATATTCTCTAATAATACTTTCATTGCCTGAAGGTCCATAAATACTTACTAATTTTTTCATAAGCTTAGTGTCAAACTTCATATTATAGCTCCCCCTTTTTATACTCGTATAAAATAGCCTTTAATAATTTAAAAGTATTTTTATAATCATCTTTACTCATTACCGATGTTGGAGAGTGTATGTTTCTACAAGGTACAGATATTGTAGCTGTAATTGAACCTTCCTTATTAGTGTGTATCTTTCCTGAATCGTTTCCACCCATAGCAATTTTTCTATATTGATAAGGTATATGATTATTTTCCGCAATTTGAACTATTTTTTTTCTAAAATTAATATTATATAAAGTTGTTCTATCTACTAGTGAAATAGCAGGTCCCTTATTTAGAGTTGTTGGTATTAAATGTTGGTCTAATTTTGGTATGTCATAACATAAAGTTCCCTCTAATATAATACCTAAATCTGGATTAACCCTATAAGCAGCTGGTCCAGCGCCTACAAGACCAATTTCCTCCATAACAGTAAATACACCATAAAAATCAATATCCTTTATTTCTTTAATCAATTCAACTAATAAACAACAACCTACTCGATTATCCAAAGCCTTTGCCTTAACTAAATTTTCTCCAAACTCTATATATTGACTATCAAATGCTACATAATCCCCTATGTTTACCAACTTTTCTGCTTCTTCTTTGGTGTTCACACCTATATCTATGTACAATTGTTCAATATCTAATGCATTTTTCCATTCTTCCTTTTCCTGTAAATGGGTAGGTTTAGCACCAATAACTCCTGATATTTTCTTTTTCCCTATTATAACCGGCTTGGATACTAAAATTCTCTTATCTATTCCTCCAACAGTAGTAAACTTAAGTAGTCCCATATCATCTATATCTGTAACCATTAAACCAACCTCATCCATATGGGCTGCTATCATTAGTTTCTTAGAATTATTTTTCCCTTTTTTATAAGCTATAATATTTCCTAATCTATCAACCTTTATTTCATCTACAAAAACTTTTATTTCATCTAAAATAATATCTCTAACTTCTTTTTCGTTACCTGATACACCTGAAGCTTCAGTTAGCTTTTTTAATAACATAATAACCCCTCCAAATTCTCATTTGAAATAGAAGCTATAAAAAACGTTAATAGTTTTCCAGTGTTTTTAATGTCTTTCATATCCACTACTTCCACTGAGGTATGCATATATCTTAAAGGTATAGATAAACATAAAGATGGAACACCTTCTCTGGTAATTTGCATTGCTCTTGCATCGGTACCAGTAGGACCAGGTGTTACCTCAATTTGGAAAGGTATATTATATTCCTTAGAAACTTCTACCATTTTTTCTCTTAAACCTAGGTGTATATTTCCACCTATTGTTATTCCGGGGCCTTTCCCCATATCTAAAGTATCAGATTTTGAAAGTTCAGGAGTAGATCCAAACCCAACATCTATTGCAATACCAATATCTGGATTGATTTTATATGTGCTAGTTAAAGCACCTCTCGTTCCTACTTCTTCCTGGACAGTACATACAAAATATACGTCAGCTTCATGATTTATTTTGGACAGTTCTTTTACACATTCATACATAGCTGCAATTCCTGCTTTATCGTCCAATGCTTTACCAGTAAATCTATCTCCTTGTAGTTCTTTAAAATCTCTTTTAATAGTAATAGTATCTCCTATACTTATAATTTTTTCTAACTCTTCTTTAGAATATCCTAGATCTATTATCATATCTTCCATTTTAATAGCTTTGTTGACTTCAGCTGGTTCTTGTAGATGAGGTGGCTTTGAACTAATAACACCAAATAAATCTTTCTTTCCATGTACTATTACTTCCTGTCCTAAAATAGTTCTAGGGTCTATGCCTCCTATATTTGTAAATCTTATAAAACCATTATCTTCAATATATTTAACCATCAATCCAATTTCATCCATATGTCCTGCAATCATTATTTTTGTATTAGAGCCATTATTTTTCCCTTTTTTTAGTATAATTATATTTCCTAAATTATCAATTAATATATTATCTGCATATATTTTAAAGACAGAGAAAATAGCATCATTAAGCCTAGATTCATGGCCTGATACACCACTACTATTACTTAGCATCTCTAACAAGTCCTTAGTATCCAATATTAAGCCCCCTTACTCATTTTATTTATATATCCTAGTTAATTTTTTTATAAAAGAATGTTTTAACAGATCTAAAATTATATCTTTCAGGTAATATTATTTGTTCAGTACTGCCTACAAAGAGAATCCCATCTTTGTTTAAACTTTGATGAAACTTTTTATACAATAATTCTTTTGCCTCATCTGTGAAGTAGATTATAACATTTCTGCAAACAATCAAATCTAAGTTTTGAGGAAATCTGTCTTTTAGGAGATCTATCTTTTGAAATTCTACTTGACTTTTAATCTCATCTTTAATTAGATAAGAATCCTGAACTTTTTCAAAATATTTATCTTTAAATTCTATTGGTAAATCATCTAATGATTTTTCAGTATAAAGCCCTACTTTAGCTTTTTCTATAGCTTCCTCATCAATATCCGAAGCCAGTACCTTTATTTCTTTCAGGTCATAAAATTTAGTCAACAACATAGCCAAAGAGTAAGGTTCTTCACCTGTAGAACAAGCGGAACTCCAAATTTTTAACGGTCTTTTAGAATTATCAATTAATTCTGTTAGTATATCTTTTTCTAGTACTTGCCACTGGGATGGATTTCTATAAAATTCTGATACATTAATTGTAAGATAATTTATAAATTGATTTAACATGGACTTATCTGATTTTAAAGCTAAAAAATATTTATCAAAATCTTCAAATCCATTTCTATTCATTAAAGAAGTAATCCTTCTTTTCATTTGCTTTTCTTTATAATAGTTTAAATTTATATTAATTAAAGCATTTATTTTTTCCTTGAAAACCTCATACTTATCCATGAAAACCCCCTTAGAAAATAATTAGTTTATTTAGATTATTATAAAATATTATAAAAACTTCTATTAAAATATTTAATGCTAAGGAAATTTACACTTTCCTATAGATTATAAAAAATTTCTGTGGTTTAAACCACAGAAATAATGTAAAGGGGGTCTTGATGTAATTTATGAGGTTACATTTATTATTTTTTACAATAATAAATTTTTTATACATCAAAACCCTTTACATTATTATTTATCTTTTATAACGTCCTCTATTTTTACACCAATATCTTTATTTTCTATTGTTTGGTTTTTTTCTTCGCTCTCTTCTAATTCCTTTATGCTTAAACTAATTCTCTTATCATCTTCATTTATATCTATAATCTTAACCTTAACTTCCTGATCTATTTCCAACTTGTCCGATGGCTTATTAACATGTTCCTTAGAAATTTGGGAAACATGTACTAATCCATCAACTCCTTCTTCTAGTCTTACAAATGCTCCAAAGTCTAAAAGGTTGACAACTTTACCTGAAACTATATCTCCAATTTGCCTATTCTTAATAAAAACGTCCCATGGTTTTGGCAATGTTTGCTTTAATCCTAAAGAAATTCTATTTTTTTCCTTATCAAAACCAAGAACTTGCACCTGGATCTTATCACCTTCACTCACAACTTCTGAAGGATGGTTTATTCTATACCATGATAAATCTGAAATATGAATCAAACCGTCTAAACCACCTATATCTACAAAAGCCCCAAAATTAGTTAATCTTTCTACTTGTCCATCGATTATCTTATCAACTTCTAAACTATCCCAAAGTTCTTCTCTTTTCTTTTCCAGTTTTTCTTTTTCTACTTCTTTACTTGACAAGATAATTCTCTTTTTGTATTTATCAAAATCGATTAACTTGGCAGTTAAAGTTTTACCTTTATAAACAGTTAAATCGTTCACATATTTTATAGAAATTTGAGACGCTGGCATAAAGCCTGTTATACCATTAACCAATACAGATAATCCACCTTTAACGTCTGTTAAAACCTTACATTCTACTTCCTCTTTATTTTCATAAACCTCCTCTAGTTCTTCCCAACTTTTTATTGCTTTTAATCTTCTTGTAGAAAGTACTACATTTCCTTCACCATCGTCCAATTTAACTATATATACCTCTATCTCATCCCCTTCTTTAAACAGATCCTTTGGTCTTACTTCAGGGTCATTTGATAGTTCTTCACGGTTTATTATTCCATCAGATTTATAGTTGATATTTACCATTACTTCATTTTCAGTTACATATATTACTTTACCCTTCACTATATCTCCTTTATGGATTTTTACTAATGAATTTTCTATTGCTTCCATTATTTCATTGTTATTAATATTATTCATTGTATCAACAACCTCCTTAATTATCCAATCAGGTGTAGAAGCACCTGCAGTTATTCCTATTGTATTAAATTTTACTAGCTTTTGTAAAGGCAAATCTTCAGATACTTCAATATGGTATACATTATTACAATATCTATTACTTATTTCTACTAATTTATTAGTATTAGAACTATGATAACCTCCTATAACTACCATAGCATCAACTTTTTTAGCTAATTCTCCACAAGCTTTTTGTCTTAAATTTGTTGCATTACATATGGTATTAAATATCTTAACCTCACCACCCTTATTATTGAGGATATTTGATAAACATTCAAATTTTTCTAAAGTATTTGTAGTTTGTGAAACAATGCATATCTTATCATAGTAGGGGATTTTTCTTGCTTCTTCCTCATTATTTACTATAATCCCTTCATTATTACACCAACCATTAATACCAATTACCTCTGGATGCTCCCTATCACCTATTATTATAATCTTATATCCATTATTATTGTACTCTTCTACTTTTCTATGAACCGACTTTACAAATGGACATGTACAATCGATTAATTCTAAATCTAAATCCTCTACTTTTTTTTGTATATTATAGGGTATACCATGGGCTCTTACAATAATTTTTCCACTATCTAATTCATCAACTTTATCTATAACCTTTAAACCATCTTTAGATAGCATGTTAACTACTTGATAATTATGGACTAATGGTCCCAATGAATAGGTAGCTATGTTCTCTGAATCCTTTATTGTTTCTATAGCCATATCCACTGCTTTTTTTACTCCAAAACAATATCCCGCATGTTCTGCAATATATATTCTCACAATACCTTCCTCCTATACATCTTTTAATGAATATATAGATTTCATTATATCTACACTAATATCTTTATAGTCTTCTGTTGTAAGTTTTCTACCCTGGTAAGAATCAAAATACATAGGCTCTCCTATTCTTATTGTTACTTTGCTAAATAGTTTATATTTAGATTCAATATACACAGGAACAACTGGGGATTTGCTTTTTATACTAATTAAACTCACTCCCGGCTTCGCATTATTTAAATCCATTTTTTGTACCCTTGTTCCTTCAGGAAAAATGCCTAATATTTTTTCTTCTTTTAATGTTCTTAAAGACCTTTTAACAGACGCTAGATCAGACCCTTCCCTATCTACTGGAAAAGCCCCTAAGCTGTGAATTAATTTGGCCAAAAGTTTATTTTCAAACAACTCTTTTTTAGCCATAAATATAATTGGTCTAGGTATAGCTATTGCCAACATGATAGGATCTAAAAGGCTTATGTGATTTGAGCACAATATAATTCTTCCTTTTCCAGGAATATTTTGTCTTCCCTCAATATCAAATCTAAATATTATCCTGAACACAATATTTATAATAAATCTTGCAATATGGTAAAAATACAATTAACTATCTCCCTCCCATTATAGTGATTATTTCATCTACGCATTCCTCTACTGTTTTATTTGTAGTATCGATTTCATATGAATCAAAACTTTTTCTTAAGGGAGCCACTTCCCTTGTACTATCTATTTTATCTCTTTTTTGAATTTCTGCTAAAACTTGCTTATAGGAAATGTTTTTTTCACCTTTTTCTATTAGTTCCTTATGCCTTCTTTTTGCTCTCTCTTCCACAGAAGCAGTAATAAAAAACTTGAAATTTGCATTTGGCAATACTACTGTCCCAATATCTCTTCCATCCATAATAATATTATTTGATTTTGATAATTCCCGTTGCATGCTTACCATTTCTTCTCTAACTTCTCTAATTTTGGCAACATTTGATACATTGTTGTTAATAATGTTTTCTCTAATTTCTTTATCTACTCTTGTCCCATCTAAGTATATTTTATTATCCTTAAAACATATGGAAGTAGATTCCATTAGTTTTAATATGCTTTCTGAATCTTTTGAATCAATCCCATTTTTGATTACTTTTAAAGTCAATGCTCTATACATAGCTCCTGTGTCAATATATTCAATTTCTAATATTTTAGCAATTTTTTTAGCTATGGTACTTTTACCTGCTCCTGCAGGGCCATCTACTGCAATAATTAATTTATCACCACTCATAACAATCCTCCTAATAAAATAATAGCCACCCATTGGTGGCATCGTTGTTTTTATTCATTTAAATCAGGTCTCAATGTTTTTGTATCTTTAAGATAAACATGTTTTACATCCCTTTGTTCCAGAGTATCTTCATATAAAACCATAACCCTAATACATTTCTCTATACTACCTATTACTTCCATTTCATTAAAACACATTAAAGCACATTGAGTATATCCTAACAACCTGGCAGCCTTAGCAGGGTATTCAGCATTTAAGTCTTTAGTTGATGAAAATAAAATGCTAATAACATTATTTTTATTTAGATTGTTTTTGTCTTCTATTTCTAACAATAAATCTTTTGTACCTTGAATTATTTTTTCCTTATCATTATCTTCAATAGTAGTGGCCCCTCTAATTGAAACCATTTTCAATTTTATCACTTCCTCTAATAATTATATATTAAAACCTATAATCAAACAAGTTATTTTAATTGAACTTTACTCATAATTTCTATACTTTGTGATGTAGTTACAGTAGTATCAAGTTTAGGCATTTCGATATTGTTGCTTACACCAATAATTTTCACAGGTATTTTTTTATCATACCTTGTACCATCTATTTCTATCATATCATTATCATATACATATATTTTTATCTCGTCATTTTTGATAAAATTGTCAATGGGATCTCCATTCAATAAAACATCTATTTCTTTATGGTTTGGAGACATGTTTTTTAAAATGACTATGCCTTTTTCATAATTATCCGCATTAGAAAATGGGGCAAATATAATTTTTCTATTGATTTTAGAAGTATAGATTGTATAGTTATTATCATAGCTTAAAAATTGGATAAATAATAAGAATAAAGTAGATAAAATTGCCAATATAAATACAATCTTTTCTAATCTATTAAACATAGATTTCATATAAGCCTCCTAAATCCATTACTTATAATACTTTATGCATATTGTTTGCAAATAATGAAAATATTATGAGGCCTTTTTTTATATTCATACGTTAATACCTGCTAAATATCCAGTTGAATAAGCTATTTGAAGATTATATCCTCCTGTTAAGCCATCTACATCGATTATCTCTCCTGCAAAAAACAAACCAGGTATAAGTTTAGATTCCATAGTAGAAGGGTCAATTTCCACAGTAGATACACCACCCGAAGTTACAATAGCTTCTTCTATTGGCCTAAATCCCTTAAAAGTTAAAGATAGGTTTTTAATTGTATCGACCATTTTATTCCTTTCCAGTTTTGTAATCTGATTAATAGGTTTTCCCTCATCTATAGAAGATTCCTGAATAATTATTGGAATAAGTCTTTGGGGTAATAATTTATCCAATCCATTTTTTATCTGCTTATTTTTATATGTATCAAAATCCCTCAATATTCTTTTATCTAACTTTTCCTTTGATAGAGCAGGTTTTAAATCTATACATAGTTGTATATTTTTGTTCTTATATTTATTAATATAGTTACTCATAGATAGTACTATGGGGCCTGAAATGCCATAATGAGTAAAAAGCATTTCACCAAATTCCTCATGTACTTTTTTATTATCTATACAAGCTGTTAATTTTACATTTTTTAATGATAAACCTTGAACTTCCTTGATCCAGCCCTTTTCTATTTCTATTGGAACTAATGAAGGCTTTAACGGCTCTATTCGATGCCCAAACTTCTTTGCAAAAGTATAACCATCCCCTGTTGACCCCGTTAATGGATATGATTTACCCCCCGTAGCTATAATTAAATTATCAAATATCATACTATCATTATTGTAAAATTTGACTATAAATTTATTATCTTCATATTCTAAATCCGTAACTCTTTTATTTAATAGTATCTTTACATTATTAGATGCTAAAAATTTTTCTAGAGCTTTTAAAACATCACTAGATTTATCTGAAGTTGGAAATACCCTATTACCTCTTTCAATCTTAATTTTAAGTCCACAAGATTCTAAGAGGTTTATTATATCTTCATTTGTAAAAGAATAAAAACTACTGTATAAAAAAGTATTATTTGTTATTATATTTTCAAAAAAACTTTCAATCGAAGAAGCATTAGTAATATTGCATCTACCTTTTCCTGTTATAAATAATTTTTTACCCAATTGATTGTTTTTTTCAATTAATGTAACGTCTCCTCCCTTTGAACCAGCAAATCCAGCTGCTATTATTCCTGCAGGGCCACCACCTATTACCCCTATTTTTTTTACCATCCTAGTCAACTCTCCTTTATATGACATGTATCGTTTAAAGCTTTAACCACTCTATTATAATCCCTGTTTTCAATAATGGTTAAACTTACATTGTTTAAGGTTAAATTTTTAAAATAGACTAAATCCATATTCAATAGCCCTAATATTATAGTCTTTAAAGTTGCACCATGGGAAACTATTAGTATATTGTCTCCTTCTTCATTGTTTATAATCTTATTTACTGCAAGCATAGCCCTTGATTGTAATTCTTTTAAAGATTCAGCCCCTTCTACCCTTAACTTTTCTGGTTTCTTTCTCCATAAACAAAGTTCATTATAATGTTCTGTGTTCATTTTATCAATAGACATGCCCTCCCATACTCCAAAATTAATTTCTCTAAACTCTCTTATAGGGGTTACATCTAAACTAAGCTTTTTACCAATAATCACAGCTGTATCATAGGCTCTTTTAAGATCACTTGAATATATTATATCTATTTCTTCATTGATTAATCTATCTCCGATTAAATTGGCTTGTTTTATTCCTTTAGCCGTAAGTGGAATATCTTGTTGTCCTTGAACTTTTTTTAATACATTCCAATGGGATTCTCCATGTCTTACTAAAAATATTTTTTTCATATATTTACCTCCAATATTGTATAAATTATATTATAACAGAAATATAATTATTTTATTGTTATAATTTATGAAAGGTCTTATACAATATTTAACTTAAAAACTAAAGCTGCCTAATTAGGCAGCTTTAGTTTTTAAGTTTATTATTTGTATTGTATGTACTATGTTTTTTCCATATCTTTTCTAAATCTTCAAAATAAGTGGTAATATCATCTTTTTTCTCCATTCCAATTGCAACTATAAAGGCATTGATTAAACTCATAGGCGCTACTAAAGAGTCAACAAAGGATAACATACTACTACTTGCAATCAAGGTAACATCTGCATATTGTGCCGCTGGAGATATTAAACTATCAGTTATACCTATTATCTTACATTTCTTATCCTTTCCATAATCTAATGCTTCCAAAGTTCTCTTAGAATACCGAGGATAAGATATTCCAATAATAACATCCTTACTAGTAGCCTTTAATAATTGTTCAAAAACATCATTAGGTCCCGATGTTATAATTTTGCTATTGTCCAATAAAAAGTTTAAATAAAAGCCTAAATAACCTGCTAGAAAGGAAGAACTCCTAAGGCCCAATATAAAAACATTGTTTGCTTCTAGAGTTATTTCTACAGCTTTCTGGAAGGCCTGATAATCTATTTCATTAAGAGTTTTTTCAATATTGTCCATATCTTTTTTAATAACTTGTTTTAAAGCATTTTCATAATCGGTAAAATCCTTACTCAAGGAAATTCTTTGAACAGTAGTCAATTTGTTTTTTATCAGCTCCTGCAACTCCTTTTGAAGCTCTCTATACCCATCATAACCAAGGGTATTAGCAAATCGTACTACTGTAGATTCACTTACTCCTGAAGCCTCTCCTAAAGCAGCTGCTGTCATAAAAGCTGCTCTATCATAATTGTCCATTATAAATTCAGCTATTAACTTTTGCCCCTTACTTAATCTATTAAAATTATTTTGAATAACCTTTATCAAATCAACATACTTCTCCATATGGTTTACTCCTATAATTTTTTATTAATTCAAACCCTTTTTTCAGTGCTTTTTTATTTAATTCTTCTGTTCCCCGAGGCACTCTGTTTAATACTGCCCTTTCTAAAGAAACCCTATTTACTATTTTGGTCAATTCATATATGCTACCTAATGCCACAATGTTTGCAACCATAGATTTTTTTAATCCATTTGAAGCCGTTTTTAAGATTGGTATAGAATAAATTTTTATATCATCCCTATCAGGCAATTTTGTCACGCTACTATCTAATATTAGTATCCCACCTGATTTTAAAGAACTAATATATTTATCACAAGCCTTCTGGGTTAATGATAATAATATATCACATTTATTAACTTTAGGATAATTAATAGGAGCCTGACTAATAATAACTTCAGATTTGCTAGCTCCACCTCTAGCTTCTGGACCATAGGATTGAGATTGAACAACATTTTTACCATCATACAAAGCTGCCTCTGCTAAGATAATTCCTGCTAAAATAAGACCCTGCCCACCAGAACCACTCAATCTTAATTCTTGACGTAACATAATAATATCTCTCCTTTAAAAAGATTCTACCATTCTATTATATTCCTCAACATATTCAGGTCTTTTCCCTTTGTATAGCTCTCCAACTATAATTTTACCTTTACGTTGTTCCTCGGAAAGTTTTTCATAAGATACTTTGTTTACCGCAATTTCTTTTAAATCTGTAATCATATCCACAGAATCACCTTTTTTATTCTTCCTTCCATAATAGGTTGGACAAATAGTTATAGTTTCTATAAATGAAAATCCTTTGTTCTTTATACCATTTTCAACCTGTTTAATAATCATATTGGCACCAAAGACAGTAGCCCTACTTACATATGTTGCTCCAGCAGCTTTTGCTAAATTACATAAATCAAAATTAGCATCTATATTACCATAAGGGGCTGTAGTACCTCGATCCCCCGTTGGTGTTGTAGGAGAATATTGACCTCCTGTCATACCATATATATTGTTATTAAACACAATTGTAGTTATATCAATATTTCTTCTTGCTGTATGTATTAAATGATTCCCTCCAATTGCAACACAATCTCCATCACCTGTAATTACTATTACATGTAATTTTGGATTGGCAAATTTTATACCTGTTGCAAAAGCTAATGCTCTTCCATGGGTTGTATGTATAGTGTTAAAATCTAAATAACCAGAAGCCCTAGACGAACAACCAATACCAGATACAATACATACATCATCTTGATTTAAACCTAAATTGTCTATTGCCTTTACAATAGCTCTTGTAACTATTCCATTTCCACATCCAGGACACCAAATATGAGGTAAACTCTCAGTTCTATAGTACTTATCTACTAATTGACTTGGCAACCTTAACCCTCCTTAATAAAAGAAATAATTTCTTCTGGAGTTATTAACTCTCCATGAACACGACCATATTGATTAACTGTTGTATATTTACCAGCAATCCTATCTATCTCAAGAAAATATTGTCCCATATTCATTTCTATTACTGAGACTTTTTTTACTTTTCTTGCCATTTCTTCAATTTGCTTTTGTGCTACTGGCCAAATTGTAATAGGTCTAAACATACCTATTTTACAACCTTCTTCTCTCAAAGAATCAATAGCAGATTTTACAGATCTGGCAGTTGCTCCATATGCTATAATTACTTTTTCAGCATCTTCTAACCTATATTCTTCATATTCTACAATATCTTCTACATTATCTTGAATTTTATTGATTAGTCTTGTAATCAAATTTTCAGCAATCTTATGATCATTTGTTGGAAATCCTGTTTCACTATGGACTAATCCAGTAACATGAAATCTATAACCCTCGCCAAAGTTTACCATTTCAGGGACTATATCTCCTTCTCTAACATGGAAGGGTAAATATTCACTTGGACTAGACTTAGGCTTTTTCCTATTGTAAATTTCAACTTCGTCAATATTAGGTATTTCAATTTTTTCTCTCATATGTGCAATTACTTCATCCATTAATAGTATAACTGGGGTACGATACTTTTCCGCTAAATTAAAAGCTTTTATAGTAGTATCGTAAATCTCTCTTACCGTAGAAGGGTATAGAGCAATTATTGAATGATCTCCATGGGTACCCCATCTAGCTTGCATAATATCACCTTGTGCAGGGAAAGTGGGCAATCCAGTACTAGGACCTCCCCTTTGTACATTAACTATAACGCAAGGGGTTTCTGATATAGCAGCATATCCAATACCTTCTTGCTTAAGAGAAAAACCAGGGCCACTAGTTGCTGTCATAGCTTTATATCCAGTTAATGAAGCACCTATTATAGCACTAATACTTGCAATTTCATCTTCCATTTGAATAAACTTGCCTCCTATTCTAGGCAATTTTGCTGCTGATAGCTCGGCAATTTCTGTTGATGGAGTAATTGGATAGCCAGCATAAAATCTCATTCCAGCTGCTATTGCACCTTCTACACAAGCTTCATTACCTTGCATCAGCCTTATTATTTTTTCTGTCATTTTATTGACCTCCTAAATAAATAGCATAATCAGGACATCTTAATTCACATTGACCACATTGAATACAAGCCTTCAAATCTTTTATAGCTACTTTATCATCCTTTATTTCCAATACCTTTTTTGGACAAAAGGTTACACATATACCACAGCCTTTACACCATTCTTCTACCACATAAAGTGTTTGCAATGTTCCCAACGTAAAATCCCCCTTGTTGTGATATTTTCTACTTTTATAATAACAAAATTATCCTATTTGTGCAAGTTTTATTTCATTAATTTGATGTTGTTAATAGAAATGCAAGATTTGTTTCATTAGTTAAAATAAAAACAAGCCTTAAGACTTGTTTTTTAAAGGGGAAAATACAAATTTATTTACTTTATAGTTTTTCTATGCCATAAAGTATTGGCGGATTGTTTTGCTGATTTATAAAATTAAATTCTAGAACATTATATTCTTTTTGATTTAAAAGTTTTAAAAAGTTTTCTATTTCCTCTTTTTCTTCTAATCCACCTTCATGGCCAATATAGCAAGTTACTAATAATAATCCATTACTATGGAGTAAATTTAGTGCTTTTTTAATGCTCTCTAATGTTGTACTAGCATTAGTTTTAATTGCCCTATCGCCATTTGGTAGATAACCTAAATTATATACTGCAAAGTCTATTTTCTGTTCAATATATTTATCTATATTTTCATGGCCATCATTAATAAGAGTTACTCTTTCCTCTAAATTTTTTTCTAATAATTTATTCTTGGTTATATTAATAGCCATAGATTGGATATCAAATCCATAAACTTTGCCAGTTTCTCCAACAAGTTTTGCTAAAAACAAAGTATCATTCCCATTTCCTACAGTACAGTCCAAAACAATGTGTCCTTCTTCTACATAGTAGGTCATAATCTTCTTCACTGTTTCTACCGGGTTGATAAAATGTTTAAATCTCATCTTCATAGCTACAACACCCCTTACTAAAAAAATCCTCAATGTTTAAAAACATTTTGTAAGATCCAGTTTCTTCTTCACCGTATTTAAATCCTTTTTTAAATAAATAATCATTCATATTATAATAGAATATCTTTTTTATTCCTATTGACTCTGCCTTAAACAATAAGGACCTTAATAGAGCATCTCCTAAGTTTAATCCTCTATATTCTTCTTCAATAATTACATATTCCAAAACACCATAATCACCCTCAAGTCTTATTTTGCCTACACCTATAATAATATTATTATCTATAAATACATAAACAATCCCTTTTAATAAATCATCTTTTATATTTTCTTTTTCAAGAATAGATTTTGCTTTTAAATATTCTTCCTTATTTATTTTACGTAATGCTATCATCCCTATTAAATCACTTCCATTTCTTACAATCTTGTCAAGAACATCTATAGATTAAAAAAAATTAAAAGATAGAAAGTTAGCAAAATGGGGTTACTATAAATAATATATAAGGTTTCACGAACTAAAAATTTTATGGGTAAAATACTGTATGTAACAATACAAATGACCACAATGTTAAAGTTTCTTTAAATATTTAACTTCTTTTTCAGTTAGATATCTCCATTTGCCAATTTCTAAATTATCTAAATTTAGCTCACCAATTGCCACCCTTTTTAGTTTTATTACAGGATGTTTTATATATTCGCACATTTTTCTTACTTGCCTATTCCTACCTTCATGAATTGATATTTTAAGCACTGATGAATCCTTATACCTTTTTACAATTTTAACATAAGCTTCTGCAGTTACCCTACCGTCAATCTTTAATCCTTTTCTAAACCTATTCAACTTTTTATTATTTGGAACTCCCTCCACTAAAGCTATATATTTCTTTGGTACTTCATGGCTTGGATGGGTTAATTTATAAGCTAAATCCCCATCATTAGTCATGAGAAGTAATCCAGAAGTATCTAAATCAAGCCTTCCTACCGGAAAAATTCTTTCTTCAATGCTCTTAATTAAGTCTAATACTATTTTGTCACTATGTTTATCCTTCAACGTAGTAACATATCCTTCTGGTTTATTTAACATTATATAGACCTTGTTTTTTTCTATTTGTATTTCTTTATTATCTACCTTTACTATATCTTTATTTGGATCAATTATTGTACCAAGTTCTTTTACAACTAGGCCATTAACAGTTACTCTACCTTCTAAAATTATCTTCTCTGATTTTCTTCTTGAAGCCACTCCACATTTAGCCATATATTTTTGTAATCTCACATTATTCATCCCTTCATCTTTTGCTATATATATTCTATTCCTTTTTAAATTCTTTGTAAAATCATCTTATAATTTCTCGTATATATTTAATAGTCCTAAATTTTCCACCCGACTTTTTATTTTATGCAAATCTGTTGTATATAATCCTTTTTCGATCATCCTATTAAAATAAGTACTACCAGCAAAAGTATATCTATCCTTAAGTCCCTCTTCTGTTTGTATCATATAGTTACCATAATAGATTAAGTCTCCAACAGCTAATTCAGTAGGTAATTCTAGCAATCTTTTACCTAATATATATCTAACACTATTATATCCTGCTAAGCTACCTGTAGAAATAGCTTCTGTGTGCCCAACAAATAATCCTGATTTTTCTCCTCCGCAAAATAAATTATTTACTCCATTTACTTTCATTGTATTTTGTCTTGGTGCAATAGATAAATACCTAACAGAATTGCCTATTCCCCCTGAATAAGGATCCTCATACCTTGCATTTTCTAAGCCCTTTATCTTCCTTAGTTTTTCTAAAGGATAGAAAGAAGTCATCATCTTAGCATGACCTGTATCTAGTAGAATAATATTTTCTCCATATTCTTTTAATGCATATTGTTGACACACCTTTTTTGTTAGTTTATCCATCTTAATATCTTCCTTGGGCACCGGTAATATTACTACCCCCTCTCTCTCTAGTTTATCTTTAATATCAGCACTTAAAGAATCTTTATTCAACTTACAAGACCCGCTAAAAGCACCAAATGAACCATCCTTTTTCATTCCTACTATATCTTTGACCCCTGCTTTTTGACTAATACTAACCCTTGGTCCGAAAGAAGGACATCTTAGGATACACATAGCACATCCGTTGCCATATTTAAAACAGTTGCCCATAGGCCCTGTAGAGCCTGTAGTGTCTATAAAGGCCTTCCCATATACTGTCTCCCCATCACTTAAAACTACTCCCTCTATATCCTTTCCTTCCATTATTACATCTATAACTCTTTTCTTCAATTTTACCTCTATTCCTAATTCTATTAATAACTTTCTAACTGCTGGTTCAATTTTGGTTACATCATATAAGTAAGCATGTTTATGTCCAGGAAATGATATGTTTTTATGGATTGAAAACTTATCTGTAATTTCAAATAACTCCCTAGCCCCTAAAAATATGTTTTCTTCTGCCGCTGTAAACCGCCCATTATTTCTCATTATTCCACCTACGTTTCCTAATCCTATAAGCATATCAGTCTTTTCTAAAAGTATAACATGAACCCCTAATTTTTTTGCTATAATACTTGCTGCACATCCAGCCCAACCTCCACCTATTATGACTAAAGTAGTCACTAAAGTCACCTCCCATTAATACATTTGTTTAGGATCTATTAAAGTTTTACAGGTTTTAATTCTTTCCCCAGAATCTATCTTACGAGTGCAAGAACCACATATTCCTTCTCCACAACATAATATATTGTTATTTGTAACAAATATTTTAATATCCTTCCTGCTCTCCTTTACTATAGCAGTTACATTCCTATGGAGCATTTCAGAACCAGCACTCAGTACTACATCTATTGGGTTTTCTCTAATAAAATCTATTAATTTTTTCTCACCTTCACTAGAAAATAAATCTAACATTTCTATTCTTATGTTTTTATCGGAAATATAATTTAAACAATATAAAGAATTTAGTTTCCCTTTATCTAAAAATAAAACTACTTTATTATTTCTTTTTATTAGTTTATTCAAAGGTATTAAAATCGAAGATTGACCTATACCTCTCACAATTATTAAAATATTAGAATTACTTACTTTTGATAATTTATGTTCTCCAATTATTCCATTCCAATAAGGACCCCTTATGGATAACTCTTCTTCACATTGAATATTCTTAGTTTTTGGCCCTATCTCCTGATACACAATGTAAATATAATCTTCATCTATATTAAAAATAGACATAGGTGTGTCATAATAATTACTACAATTAACCTTCCTAATGAAAACATAAGAACCTATTGTGTTTAGTTCATTCAGTAATTTTTTATCTAACTTTATCTTTAATAAAATAAGATTTTTATCTAAAAAAACCTTTCCTATTACAATGCCTCTATAAGTTTTCTTAAAGTCACTATATTGTTTATTATTCATATAGTATTCGTATAGAATACAAACTCCATTCCAACTACAATCACAGAAATCTTCCCCTGCTAAATGAGAACAAGAAATACAATTCATAGTATTAGCTAGGTTACAAGGACAATATTTGCTTCCTGCATCTATACAGTTATATGTTTTATCCATGTACACCACCTCCATTTAAATAACCACCTAGTATATAGCATATTTATACTAAGGCCTATTGGTTACAAGATAAAAATGGAAATTGTCCCTAGCAGAAGTAACTTTACTATATTTTATTGTATAAAAATTAGATAAGAGAGGGTTTAATTTATTACTCTATACCCTCTCCTGTTCAAATCCATAATTTCTTTTATTTTTCAAATCCTTTCAATATTTTTTTTATAACACCCAATCTGTTTATACTTTCTTTAGCTACAAGTTTCTCTTCATGAATTAATTTTCCCTCTAAATAGACAGTCACAGTACCTATAAAATCACCTTTTTTTATAGGCGCTTCTACTACATCAGGCAAATTTATATAAAGTTTAACCTTTTCTAATTCTTCTTCTTTTAAAGGGTATGAAAAAGATTCTTTAGTAACTACAGGAATATAGTCTTTTATCCCATTGTTTATAAGAATTTTATTGAAGTACTGCCCTTTATCAAATATTACATAAGTATTAAAATTATCAAACCCATAATCCATCAGCCTATAACAATCCTCAAACCAGTTTCTATCATTCAACACTACTGATATTAGTTGAGTACCAGCTCTTGTAGCGCTTGATACCAAACACCTTCCCGCTCTTTTAGTATAGCCGATTTTTACTCCATCTCCCCCTTCATATTCCCATAGAGTCTTATTTTTATTATAGAATACATTATTTTTATCTCTATTAGCCTTCCATAGTTTTGTTTCTGCTATATCTTTAAATTCTTCTATTTTCATAGCCTCTCTTGTAATTAGAGCTAAATCATAAGCTGTAGAGTAGTGATTATCATCATGAAGACCATGGGGATTAATAAAATTAGTATTATTGACACCAATTTCCTTGGCCTTTTTATTCATCATTTTTATAAACTCTTCTAAATTTCCTCCAATATAGTTTGCTATTGCCACAGCCGAATCATTCCCAGATCTTAACATTAAACCATATAATAGATCTTCCAAAGTAATCAATTCATTTTCATATAGATATATACTGGATCCTTCTATTCCTACTGCTTCTTTCTTAATTTTAACTTTATCCTTTAATTGACCATTCTCTAAAGATATCAATGCAGTCATTATCTTTGTAGTACTTGCCATTGGTAACTTTATATGAGGATTATATTGTAAAAGTACTCTTCCAGACTGAGCATCTATAAGTATACCACTTTCTGCATCTATAACTGGCTTTTCACAAAATGAATACCTAATTGTAAATAACACTATAAATAAGATGATTAAGAGTGTCTTTTTTCTCAAATATACCCCTCCCTTTATATAAAGCAATAGAAGCAGAATGTTTCTGCTTCTTAATGAATGGACCCATCTTTATTCTCAATATTTGTAGATTTGTTTTTATCTGTTTTATCTTTACTTATAGCTTCTTGTATATTGTCAGTTATTTTTCCCATAAAATCAAACAAGCTGCTTAATGCAGTGTTTCCTTCATCTACAGTTAATAGCTTAATTTGATTATTACCTACTACTATAAAACCAACAGGTTGCACTGAAATCCCTGCACCACTTCCTCCACCAAAGGGCAATTTCTCATTAGAGTCAATGCTATCCTTATTACTTTTTATCTCACTAAATTCAGTGCCTCCAGATGCAAAGCCAAAACATATCTTTGACACTGGAATTATTACTAATCCATCTGGTGATTGTACTGGATCTCCAATTATAGTATTTACATCTACCATTTCTTTTAAACTATTCATTGTAGTTTTCATTAACCCTTCTATTGGATGTTCTGTCAACTTCTTCACCACCTTTATATAGTTTTAAAAACCAAATCCATACAATTATAATATAAACCATTCTTATTTTTATTATGCAATTAAATCTAATATCCAATTGATTTTCATTGAATATAGGTATTACATCTATATCAATAGATTTTATTTCTTTACTTCTTAATATTAAACTAATAAGAATAGATTTAAAACCCCATACAGTACCATAGACAATGCCAACTAAAGCAGCATCGGTAAAACCAATCTTAGTACTCCAATTAATTTGTTTAAAGACAGATTTGTCCCAAATATAATTAATCAATTTCCTATACCTTAAATTTTTAATAATTAGTTTTGAATCTCTGTTTTTTTTAAATTTCCTATACCTTTTCTTATCAAAAGGGTAAAGCTCAGGCTTAAATAGATTAAATAGATAGGATGTAGAAATGTTTAATTTGTTAGAACCATTGTTATATACAAATTTAATCTCAAATTTTACAGACAAAAATAATAGCAAAACAAGAATAGAAGGTACAGAAATTAA
>JAAZMG010000096.1 GCA_012798935.1 Tissierellia bacterium
TAAAGAAATACCATAAAATATCTTTCTATTTTTAATTATATCCATATTCTCACCCCTTACGCACCGTATAGTTTTGTGTTCTTTGTATTTGTCATATCAACAGTTAGCTTTAATAAATATTTAGTTATAAATACTGCAGTTATCATAGATGCAATAATACCTAGTATTAATGTAACACCAAAACCTTTAATAGGACCTATACCAAAGTAATATAAAACAAAACCTGCTATTAAAGTAGTTATATTAGAATCTAAAACCGAAGTTAATGCTCTTTTAAACCCATGTTCTATAGATGCTCTAATAGATTTACCATTTCTTATCTCCTCTTTAATCCTTTCAAATATCAACACATTGGCATCTACAGCCATTCCAATAGATAATATAAGGCCTGCAATACCTGGCAAGGTCAATTTTACACCTAAAAACTTCATTGAGTAAACCACTATTAAAATATATATAGCAAGTCCAATGTTCGCTACTATACCTGGTATTCTATAATAGAATAACATAAATAAGAATATAATTAAAATTGCAATAATACCAGCTTTAATACTCTTTTGAAGAGCTTCTAAACCTAAAGTAGGTCCAATAACCCTAGATTGTAAAGCCTTCATTTCTACTGGCAATGCACCAGCTCTGATTAAATTTGCTAAGCTATTAGCTTCTTCTATAGTAAATTCTCCTCGTATTACTCCTTTACCATCAGTAATAGGTTCATCTACTATAGGAGCTGATATTACTTCTCCATCTAATACAATATATATTATTTTTTCTTCATTATTTATCTTACCAGCTAACTCTTTAGTTGATTGGGCAAATTTCTTTGCTCCCTCTTTATCAAATTCTAAAGTTACTACTGGTTTATCCCCTACTTCAGTTTTTTGAAATCTAGCTTCTGAAGCCTTTACATTTTTCCCATTTATAACCTCATTGCCTTCTGGGTCAATAAACTGTAATTGAGCAGTCTTTCCAATAATATCTATAGCTTCTTGAGGATTTTCAATTCCTGCTAACTCTATTCTAATTCTTTTATTACTTTCCTTTACAATGTTTGGTTCTGCAACTCCTAATCCATCAACCCTTTTATTGATTACCATAATGGTTTGATCCATAGCCTTTTGTAGCTCTGCCCCTTGTAAATCCGTTTGAGCCTCTAATATTACATATACACCACCAGCCAAATCAAGACCTAAATCAATTGAATCCTCTGCTTTTTCAATCTTTACCTTCCCAACTTCCATACCATTTATTGCAGTAAAAGAAGCTAAGCCTACAATAGCAATAATAAGTATAAAAAGTATGGTTTTTTTCATATTCATATCCTTTACCTCCCATATAAGAAATTAAATCCCCTAATCTAAATTTGCTAAAACTGAAATAGCACATTCTATCCTTTTCTTTTCCATTTCACAGCCAATTTCATAGGGTTTCATTATATCCTTGTGGTGATTATATGCATTGGCATGACAACCTCCACTACAATAAAATCTTGCCCAGCAATCTCTACATTCGCTCTTATTATAGACATTTGCCTTCTTAAACTCTTTTCTTATTTCAGTATTTTCAATGCCTTTAAATACATCCCCTATTTTAAACTTTTCATCTCCAACAAATTGATGACAAGGATATAAATCTCCTTGTGGTGTTACTGCCATATATTCAGAGCCAGCTCCACAGCCTACTGCTCTTTTTACCAAACAAGGTCCTTGTTTTAAATCTATCATAAAGTGAAAAAATAAAAAATCTTTATCTTTTTTCTTTATTTCAATATAATCCTTTGAAAATCTTTCATATTCTTCTAATATAATTCCAAGGTCTTCTTCTTTTATAGCATAGTCTTTATCTGGAGAAGTAACTACTGGTTCAACAGAGGTCTTTTTAAAACCCTTATTATAAAAATCTAAAATATCCTTTGAAAAGTCAAGATTATAGCTAGTAAAAGTTCCCCTTATATAATAATCCTTATCCCCTCTTTTATTAACCATCTTTTGGAACTTAGGAAAAATAATATCGTAGCTACCCTCCCCTGAAATTGTCCTTCTCATATTATCATTTATTTCTTTTCTTCCATCTAGGCTCAATACTACATTGTCCATATTTTCATTTATAAAATCAATTTTATCATCATCCAGTAAAATCCCATTAGTTGTAATAGTAAATCTAAAATGTTTATTATTTTTTTGTTCTAATTTTCTACCATATCTAACTAACTCTTTAACCAATTCAAAATTCATCAAAGGTTCTCCACCAAAGAAATCCACTTCTAAATTTCGCCTATTTCCAGAGTTTTCTACCAAGAATTCTAAGGCTCTTTTCCCTACATCTAAGGTCATCAAGGACCTGTCCCCCTTAAAATCACCTTGAGAAGCAAAACAATAATTACATCTTAAATTACAATCATGGGCTACATGAAGACAAAGGGCTTTTATTATATTGTCCTCATTGTATTTTATATTACCAATACTTGATTCTTCAGAATAGAGAAGTCCTTCTTCTTCTAAAGTTTTTATCTCATTATAGGATTCAAATATATCCTTTTCATCATATTTATCCCTAATTAATGTTATTATCTCCTCCAATGTATTGTTTTTGTAATAATCTAGTATAAGATAAACTATGTCGTCTACTACATGGACTGCGCCACTATTGATATCTAATACTATATTTTTACCATTTAAACTATATTTATGAATCCTTTTTTCACTTTCCATTAAAATCCTCCTAAAAATATAGACTATAAACAAATTAAAAAGGAGTGGTATAAACCACCGCCTTTAGAGTTTATCTATTTTCACACTTTTGGTTGCCTACTGTACATGAGGTTTTACATGCAGATTGACAGGAAGTTTGACATTCCCCACATCCGCCTTTTACCAAAGTATCTTTTAGATTACCTCCAGATATAGTTTTTATATGTTTCATAGTAAACCCTCCTTAATACTGGAATAATACTTCAATGATTATATCATATAATCTTTATTATTTAAAGTTTTATTTTATATTTATACCTATCATACCACCAATAATTCCAGTTACTAAAGATATAAAAAATTTACCCATTGAGTATATATCAAATATAAACGGTTTAATAAACAAGTAATTTAAGAGTACTAAAATCAAAAAATATAAAACTCCTATTGTTCCTCCATTTAGCCACCCTTTTTCTCCTATTTTAATTGAAATATAAATACCCCCAACTGTTATACTTATAACCATAATAATAGTATTAAATAAA
>JAAZMG010000097.1 GCA_012798935.1 Tissierellia bacterium
AAATTCCTAATAAATATTTCAATCAATTCTAGCTAAAAAAGGGTAAACTTAATAGGCCTTCTAAAAGACGTCAAAAATTCAAAATTAAATATAGAATTCCTTATGAAGCGATGCCGTATTTCTCCTTTTGGTGAAGAAGATGTCCTTGTTGGTAATAGAGGATCTGGAACAATATTTTTTGGATATTGTAATATGAGATGTGTTTTTTGCCAAAACTACGAGCTTAGTTTTGGTGGCGAGGGAAATCTAATATCCAATGAAAAACTGTCGGATATTATGCTTTCTTTACAAAATTATTATGGATGTCATAATATAAATTTGGTCACTCCAACCCATTTTGTACCCAATATTTTAGAAGCTCTCTATATAGCAGCTCAAAAAGGATTAAATCTACCTTTAGTATATAATTGTGGAGGATACGAAAAGATTGAAACCTTAAATATTTTAGACGGAGTAATAGATATCTATATGCCTGATTTTAAATATAGCGTACCTGAACGGGCAAAAAAATATTCTCAGGCAACAGACTATCCTGATAAGGTAAAGATAACCCTAAAGGAGATGGACCGACAAGTAGGAGGATTAAAAGTTGATGAAAAAGGAATAGCCTACAGAGGTTTACTTATTAGACACTTAATGTTACCTGGAGGCTTAGAAGATACGAAGAAGGTTTTAGAATTTATAAAACGGGAACTATCCCCTGATTGTTTGGTAAATCTAATGAACCAATACTATCCCACTCACAAAGCCCTTGAATATGGTGAAATAGCTAGAAGATTAAGTTTTAAAGAATATAGGGAAGCATATGCTTTTGCGGGAAAGTTGGGTTTGAGGTTAGTTTAGAAAAGGGCGTAAGAAATATTTTGTGCTTATCTCTTGTAGTTTTTTATATCTATTCTTTAAACCTTTGCCCTTTAAGTTTTTGCACTAGTCTCATTCCTTTTCTTGTATTCCTTGCAATCTTCTTCTATCTTCATAACGCCACTTGGTATAACTCCATATATTTTGCATTTAGGATACCTTTTATAATGCTTACAAGTGTTGCATTGGAAAGGTTTTTGATATGAATAATCTTCATATTCCCACCTTTCTATCAAACCTAATTTGTTCTTTCTCTTTCCTTTTTTATTCACTTCTTATAGCTCTTTTAACCTTTTTATCTCATTTTCTATTCGTTTTTCTTCTACTATGAATTTTGGACCAGGTTTAAATATCGTTTCTGCTTCCCATGCGCCATCTACTATAGTATTTTTAATTTCTTTATTTATAAGAAAAGTTATAAAGTTTTTGTTTCAATTCCTTATAGCCGACACTCCTATTATTAGAATAATAAGGTTCTTAGGTATTATAACTTTTTTAGGATTTTCTGACACTGATTATCGTCCCCAAGACTTTTACTATCTATAGTTTCCAACAAAACTATTAACGATAGTATAAGGCCCGTGTCTAGACCTTTATATTATAAATTTAAATTTTATAAACCCATGCTCGATACTAACTTGCAGTTACTACTTCTTATTCTTTCTATTTCATCATCGTGAAGTACCTTAAAGTTATCAAAAGTTTTAAAACATAAATCTCTATCTACTTCTTTTAAATTATCTTTAATATTCATAATTAAAAATGCCGAATAAAGATCTCTTTGTATTTTAAAATCTCCAAAATCATTCCATCTTTGATTCAAATCTTTCTTGGTGTATTTATCTGTGATATGATTATACTGACTAGCTTTTACTGAAATGGTGTCTATTTTATTTAACTGTGTATCATTGAATTTTAATTTATTGTCTAATATAATTAAAAACATACTTGGCGCTTTATTTGCTAATGACTTGCCAAACCTTTTCTTTTTATTATATTTACTTGTTTTTTTATTAATAGTAGTTTCCTTTACTCTAGCTTGCAATCCTTTATAATTCATATTCTCAACATATATTTTATTTCCTAGACCTAATATGTAATTAGCTAATCTTTCATGTGATTGTTTTCTTATATCTTTTTGTTTTCGTTGTAGTTCTCTTAATTTGTTGCGAGTCTTTATATACCCATTAGAATTAACCCATTTATCTCTATTGCTAAACTTAAATGTACCATCTTCATTATATTTATTAGGATTATTAGCTCGTCTTTGTCTGTCCAATTTTCTTTGTAGTCTTCTTTTTTCTTTTTCTATATTGTCAATTTCTGGAGCTAATTCTAATAGTCTAACATCGTATTGGCTTGATATTGCTAACGTTTGAATCCCAATATCTAAACCAACTTTACCTTCACTTATAATGCTTTTTACCTCACCGGTTTCTGTATTTGTTTTTATAGGTGGTATTCCATCTAATACTAATTGTATATAGTACTTATATTTACCTCTTATGACTTTTCTTCATATCCTACAATATTTAATTTTATTTTCTAAAGCCATTTGTGCATATTTATCATTCTTTTTTATAATCACTGGTATTTCTAATTTATTCCATATTAGCTTATTATATATAAATCTTATTCCAGTATCATTACTTTTACCTTCTAAACTGTTCATTGCTCCATATTTTTTGAAATATACCTTTTTAGCTTTCCCAAACTTATATTTTTTAAAAGCTCTATATGCTCTTGTAGCTATTTTTTGAGCTGTATAAGCATCTATATTCTCTTTAAAATGGTGTTGCATTGGCTGTACATATCTATGTAGCGAATATTCGCTGATATTATATCTTTTATCTAGTTCTTTAAATTTTATACCTCTCTCTGTCCCTTTATCCATAGATTTTACAGTTTTGTATTCTTCAGAGTCTATCATATTTCTATATCTCTTAAGTATCTCTCCTAAGCAACCATTGTATATGTTTCTTCCTATTTCGAATCGTTTATCTAATATATCTTCTTGCCATTTTTCTATTTTTAATTGTAAGGTTAATGTGAAATTAATGATTGTCACCTCCTTGTATATATTTTAATGTGGAACATATGTTTATTTTATTATACCTAATTAACACCGACAATTCAACCGTTTTTCGTCTTTTGTTTATGTCAACGACATGGGCGATGAGTATAAATTCAAATCAAGGGTTGTTAATACTAATATTCGGATTACTAATGCTAAAGGGAAAAAGGTTCAAGCTGAAATTGAGCAAAAGCAAGTTGTTTTTTATTCTGAAAAATATGCACGAAAAGCTAGGAAGGACAGACAGAAGGTTTTAGATAAAGAGACTGGTGAAATTTTAGAAAAAGATGATTATCTATATATTGATGAAGAAAGAGTCGCAGAAGAAGAAAAATACGATGGTTATTACTTGATTGTTAGTAGCGAATTAAATATGCCTGATAGAGAAATTATTGAACGCTACAAAGGGCTTTGGAAGATTGAATAAAGCTTTAGAATTACTAAAAGTCAGCTTAAGTTGTTATAAAGCAAATTACCTTATCCTAAATTCTTCTTTAAAAATCAAATTATTTCATCCTCTAAAGCATGGTCAAATTAATTAATCTAACTAATTTCTAGTCAGATTAATTAATCTGATGTATTAAAGTTTTAATATCATGACAATAATCTAAGTAAAAAAGAAATAGGAAAAAGGCCCATTACCAAAGCCCTTTTCCTAAATCCAAATTCTTTTTATTAAATTATACTTACTATGATTATTACCAACTATTTCAAAAATATAACTAAATATTTAGATTTAGGAAAAGAAATTTATATTTGAATGTTTGTATTTATCTTTTGTTGTGAAAGGTTCATATTCTAAGATGGTTAACCTTTTTAATAGTTTGAATCCTGATTTATCTCTTAAGGCCTCAAATATATCCTCTTTTAAGAAACGTATGAATGAGAATAACTCTATTGTTAATTCCTTCTTTGCTAATTTTGATTCCCTTTATTATGATTTGGATGATACTAATTTATCATCTATTCTTAGAAAGATTAAAGCCTTTCCAAAAGATATTGTTGATTTTAATTCTACTTTTTTTAGGATAATGC
>JAAZMG010000098.1 GCA_012798935.1 Tissierellia bacterium
ATTGGACAAGGGCAAACTTTAGATGAGGCTATAGAATCTATAGGAATGGTTGTAGAGGGGGTTAAAACTACTAAATCTACATATGAACTAGCTAAGAAAAATCATGTAATAATGCCTATTACAAGGGAGATATATGGAGTTTTATATGAAGGAAAGGATGTAAGAAATTCAGTTATAAATTTGATGCTTAGAGATAAAAAACATGAAATGGAAGATGTAATAAAAGAACAAATAAGTGAGTGGTAAAAAAACCTGCTAATTTTGGCAGGTTTTTTTTTTAGCTTATCATATTATGATACCTAGTACATATACATATAATGTTAAGTAGTATTAATATGCATAGAATATGATTGTAAGGGAGGGGAAAATGTGGAAAAGTTTGACATATACAAGGATATAGCTGAAAGAACTGATGGGGACATATATGCAGGGGTTGTAGGACCGGTTAGAACTGGGAAATCAACATTTATTAAAAGATTTATGGAATTATTGGTATTGCCCAATATTGAAAACAAGTATAAAAAGGAAAGGGCAAAAGATGAATTGCCTCTAAGTGGTTCGGGAAAAACCATCATGACTACAGAACCTAAATTTGTGCCTAATGAGGCAGTGGAATTGACATTAAAAGATAATGTAAAATTTAAAGTAAGGATGGTAGATTGTGTAGGATATTTAGTTAAAGGTGCCTTAGGTCATATAGAAGATAATATACCTAGGATGGTTACTACCCCCTGGTATGAAAAGGACATACCTTTT
Organism: Tissierellia bacterium; assembly: GCA_012798935.1. Taxonomy (GTDB): domain Bacteria; phylum Bacillota; class Clostridia; order Tissierellales; family Tepidimicrobiaceae; genus JAAZMG01. The sequence continues at coordinate 757 of JAAZMG010000098.1, forward strand.
GAAGAAGCTGCTGAACTTGGAACTAGAAAAGTAATAACTGACCATTCAACTATTGGACTAGTGATAACAACTGATGGCTCAATAACGGATATAGAACGATCTAATTATATTAAAGCTGAAGAAAGGGTAATATCCGAACTAAAAGAGTTAGAAAAACCTTTTGTCATAATATTAAATACAAAACATCCTAACCTAGATAGTACTATGGCTTTAAGGGAAAGTTTAGAGGAGAAATATGGAGTCTCAGTAGTAACGGTAGATTGTTTGAATATGGAAATTGAAGATGTAGAAAAAGTTTTTGAAAAACTATTATTTGAATTTCCAGTTAAAGAGATTACTATCAATTTACCTGGTTGGATTGAAGGACTACCAAGAAACCATTGGATAAAAACAAGTATATTAGAATCTTTAAAGGAGTCTATACAAACTTTACAAAAACTAAATGAAGTGGATTATTCATTAGAGTCTTTAAATGAATTAGATATAGTTAAAAGTGTAGGCATTAAGGAAATAAATTTAGGAGAGGGAATAGTAAATGCTGAATTGGCTATTGATGCTGAATTATTTTATAAGGTTTTAAATGAAATGACTGGATATGATATAGAAGGAGATTATCAAATACTAGGGCTAATAAATAAACTTGCACAAATCAAGAAAGAATATGATAAAATAGAAGGAGCTTTAATAGAGGCTAATGAACTGGGATATGGATTAGTAAGTCCAAGTCTAGAAGAAATGGAGTTAGCTGAACCTGAAATATATAGGCAGGGAAATAGATTTGGGGTGAAGCTAAAGGCTAAAGCTCCTTCCCTTCATGTATTAAGATGTGATATAACAACAGAAGTATCTCCATTAATAGGAACTGAAAAACAATCTGAAGAATTGGTTAAATACTTTTTAGATGAGTTTGAGGGGGATCCATCAAAGATTTGGGAATCTA
>JAAZMG010000099.1 GCA_012798935.1 Tissierellia bacterium
AGTGTTACTTCCGGGAGGAATTATTTACGGGCAGATATACTTAAAAATATGCTTCTTATTCTAATGAGATAATCAGGAGGGGTAATATGTTGTGTCAAGTTTGTAATAAAAACAATGCTACTGTTCATTATACTAAAATAATAAATGGAGAAGTAGAAGAATTACATCTATGTGATGAATGTGCTATGAATAAGAATGAATTTGAATTTGATACTTCTTTTTCCTTTCATAAATTATTAACTGGACTAATAGATAGTATTCAAAAAGAGTCGGTTAAGAAAGACGTTGACGATATTGTATGTTCTTTCTGTGGTTTGAGTTATTCTAAATTTAGGGAAACAGGTAAATTTGGTTGTATTCATTGTTACGATACCTTTAAAACAAAGCTAATTCCTCTATTTAGGGGAATACATGGTCATAATGAACATCTAGGGAAGATACCGAAAAGAGCAAATAAAACTATTGCAAAACAGAGGGAGATTAGCAAACTTAGAGAGAAATTAGAGGACCTTGTCCATAAAGAGGCTTTTGAAGAGGCAGCAGTACTAAGGGATAAAATTAAAGAATTAGAAAATAATTTAGATGGATAAAATAAAGAGGTGATATAGAATGGGAAAGTGGTTTGAGGAGGCTGGTTTAGAGGAAGATGTAGTAGTTAGCACAAGAATAAGGGTAGCAAGGAATTTAAAAGATTACAAATTTCCACAGATGATGAATATAGAAGAGTCAGAAAAAGTAACACAAGAAGTGTTGAATGCAATGAAAAGCCTTGCCCATAATGGGAATTATAAATTTATTAGGATAAGTAATTTAGAGCCATTAGATAGAAGAATTTTTATTGAAGAGCATTTAATAAGTCCAGGACTAATACAAAGACCGGATCAAAGTAGTTTTTTATTAAGGGAAGATGAAAATATAACAATTATGATAAATGAAGAAGACCATTTACGAATACAAGTTTTACTTTCAGGTTTAAATTTTGAAGAAGGATGGAATCTTTGTAATGAGATAGATGATTTTTTAGAAGATACATTAAATTTTGCTTTTCATGAAGAATTTGGATATTTGACTTCTTGTCCTACTAATGTAGGCACTGGTCTTAGAGCTTCTGCTATGGTTCATGTACCTTCTTTAGTTATAACTGGATATATTAACAGTTTAGTCCAAGGATTGAATAAAATTGGATTGGCAGTAAGAGGAATTCATGGAGAAGGAACGAAAGCCATAGGTAATTTATATCAAATATCCAATCAAGCTACTTTAGGAGAAGAGGAAGAAGAAATAATAGAAAAGTTAAAAAATGTAATATATCAAATTATTAATAAGGAAAGGGATGTAAGGAATAATTTGATTGGAAGTAGAAAAAAAGAGATAGAAGACAAGGTATTTAGATCTTTAGGTATTTTAAAATATTCTAGACTTATGACCTCTAGGGAGGCTATGGCCCATCTATCCAATGTAAGATTAGGAAAAGAAATGGGTATAATTAATGATATAGATTATAATAAGATAACTAAGTTAATGGTTCAGATTCAACCAGCTAGTATTCAAAAAGGTATTGATAAAGAATTAACTAAAGGAGAAAGGGATGCTAGAAGAGCTAGCTTAATAAGAGAATTGATATAGACTAGGAGGGAATCAGATGGCAATGTTTGGTAGATTTACAGAAAGAGCACAAAAAGCTATATTATTAGCTCAAGAAGAGGCAAAGAATTTGCGTCATAACTATGTAGGAACGGAACATTTATTACTAGGATTATTAGCAGAAGGTGAAGGAGTTGCAGCTATAGCCCTAAACAATATGGGAGTAGATTTAGAAAAAGTTAGGAATGAAGTAATAAAGACAATAGGACAAGGAAACTACAATGCAGATATTATGGGTTTTACTCCTAGAACCAAAAGAATATTCGAGTTAAGTTTCTTAGGAGCAAGAAATTTAGGACACAATTATGTAGGAACAGAACATATATTATTAGGATTACTAGAAGAAGGTGAAGGGGTTGCTGTTGTAATCCTAAAAAAACTAGGGGTAGATACAGAAAGTTTGAAAAATAACATATTAAATATGTTATCAGATAACCAATCAAAAACTGTATCATCTCAAGGAGGAGCAGGTAGTGCTACTCCTAACCTAGATAAGTATGGTAGGGATTTAACTAAGTTATCTATAGATGGCAAGATAGACCCAGTTATAGGAAGAACAAAAGAAATTGAAAGGGTAATACAAGTACTAAGTAGAAGAACAAAAAACAATCCTGTGCTTATTGGAGAACCTGGTGTAGGAAAAACTGCTATTGCAGAAGGGTTAGCACAGAAAATTGTAGAGGGTCAAGTTCCTGAATTAATAAGGGATAAAAGAGTAGTGACTTTAGATTTGCCCAGTATGATTGCTGGAGCTAAATACAGAGGTGAATTTGAGGAAAGATTAAAGTCGGTAATGAAAGAGTTAAAAGAAGATGGTAATGTAATACTATTTATAGATGAACTTCATACCATAGTTGGAGCTGGTGCAGCAGAAGGGGCTATAGATGCTTCTAATATATTGAAACCTACTTTGGCAAGGGGAGAACTTCAAGTAATAGGTGCTACTACTATAGATGAATATAGGAAATATATAGAGAAAGATTCTGCCTTGGAAAGAAGATTTCAACCTATAATGGTAGAAGAACCTAATTTAGAGGATACTATAAAAATTCTTGAAGGTTTAAGGGATAGATACGAAGCCCATCATAGGGTAAAGATTTCTGATGAAGCCATTAAAGCAGCAACAGAATTATCCAGTAGATATATTACAGATAGGTTTCTCCCAGATAAGGCTATAGATTTAATAGACGAGGCTGCCTCAATGGTTAGAATAAAGTCTTATGTGGCTCCTGATGGATTAAAGGATTTAGAGGAAAAACTGGAAGAGCTTTCGCAAGAAAAGGAAGAGGCTATAAATACTCAAAACTATGAAAAAGCAGCTAAGATAAGGGATATGGAAAAGAATATTAAAGAAAAGCTTAAGAAGGAAGAGACTATATGGGAAAAAGAAAAACAAACTTCCAATATGGTTGTAGGTTATAATGAAATAGCTAGTGTTGTATCTAGTTGGACGGGAATTCCTGTAAGCAAGATGACTACAGAGGAAAGTCAAAAATTATTAAATTTAGAGGAAATACTCCATAAAAAAGTAATAGGGCAAAATGAAGCAGTAGAATCCGTATCAAATGCGGTTAGGAGAGCTAGGGTAGGGTTAAAGGACCCAGGGAAGCCTGTAGGTACCTTTATATTTGTAGGACCTACAGGCGTAGGAAAAACCTACCTAGCTAAGGCTTTAGCAGAGACCCTATTTGGAGACGAGGATTCAATGATAAGGATTGATATGAGTGAATATATGGAAAAACATTCCGTATCAAGGTTAATAGGTTCTCCTCCAGGATATGTAGGTTATGATGAAGGAGGACAATTAACAGAAGCTGTTAGAAGAAAACCCTACTCTGTTGTTCTATTAGATGAAGTGGAAAAAGCCCACCCAGATGTATTTAATATATTACTCCAAATTTTGGATGATGGTAGATTAACGGATTCCAAAGGTCGAACTGTTGATTTTAAAAATACTGTAATAATAATGACATCCAATGTAGGAGCTACATCTATTAAAAAACAAAATGTTCTAGGATTTTCTGTTACTGAAGAACAAAAAGAAGAATATGAGAGAATGAAGGAAACTATTCTTGAAGAATTAAAAAGAACTTTTAGACCAGAGTTTTTAAATAGGATTGATGAAGTAATTGTATTCCACTCCTTAAGGGAAGAGGATGTAAAGGAAATTGTTGGTATAATGATCCAGGATCTAGAGAAGAGGATGAAGAAATTAAACATAAATATAAAGATTACAGATGATACTATAGATCATATAAGCAATAAAGGCTTTGATCCAGAATACGGAGCTAGGCCACTTGAAAGGACTATAACAAAGATGATAGAAGACCAGCTGGCAGAGGAAATATTACAAGGAAATGTGTCCAAGGATGATAATATATTAATAGATTTTAAGGATGATAAACTGGTATTTGATAAAGAACCTATAGCTTAGGCTATGGGTTCATATTTACTATACAGGAGGTAAACATGAAAGATAAGGTGATTTATAGATGTTCTCAATGCGGGAATGAAAGTCTTAAATGGATGGGAAGATGCTCTGAGTGTGATTCTTGGAATAGTTTTGAAGAAATTATTTTAGGGTCTAAGGATAGGTCTAATAGAAAACAAGGCCAAAGAAAAGAGAGGATAGCTCCAGTAAAGTTATCTAAAGTTAATGTAGATGATAGCCATAGGATAGTCACCGGCATAGATGAATTTAATCGGGTACTAGGTGGGGGAATTGTAAAGGATTCGGTTATCATATTAACTGCTCGTCCTGGGGCAGGTAAATCAACCTTACTGTTGGAGATATCTAATGACGTGGCAAAAAAAGGGTATAAGGTACTATATGTTTCTGGAGAAGAAAGTGAAGCCCAGGTAAGCAGTAGGGCCAGAAGGATTTTAGATAAAATTCCAAAGGATATTTGGATTTTATCTGATACTAGTATGGATAATGTAATAAGTTCTATTGATAAAATAGACCCAGATCTAATTATTATAGATAGTATTCAAGCTTTTAGCTTAGAAGAATTTAATTCAAGGGCAGGTTCTCCTATCCAAACTATAGAATGTGCCAATGTATTAGTAGATATTGCAAAGGACAAAGACAAGCCTAGAGCCATAATCATGGTAGGACATATGACTAAGGCTAATGAAATGGCAGGCCTTAGAACATTGGAACATTTAGTAGATACGGTTTTATATTTAGAAGGTGAAAGTGATGAAGAACTGAGAACATTAATGGCAACTAAGAATAGGTTTGGAAGGACAGGAGAAATTGGGCTATTTTCTATGGAGGAAGAGGGCATGGTGGCTATAGATAATCCTTCTGAATTTTTCATAACAAAACGAGAGTATGGAGATATTGTTCCAGGCAGTGCGTTATCCGTAATAAAAGAAGGTTCCAGACTTATTGTAGTAGAAATAGAAAGTTTAGTTTCCCAGTCTTTTACTCCTTATCCTTCAAGAATAGGAGAGTGTTTAAGAAAAGATCAATTAAGTACATTAATATCCATTCTTGAACAAAGGGGGAACATTAGATTATATGATAAAAATGTAGTTATAAAAGCTACGGGAGGATTGAAACTAAGCGAACAGTCAGTAAATTTAACCATTATTATGAGTATAGCATCTTCTGTATATAATAAGGGAATCCCTAATGATATTGTATTTATTGCAGAAGTAGGATTGACAGGAGAGTTAAAAAAAGTTCCATCTATGGAAGGAAGGATTAGAGAATTGGATAGGATGGGATTTAGGAAAGTCTATATACCAAAAGGTGGATTAAAGGAAAATAAAGAATTTAACAATATCCAGGTTATTGAGTTAAGAACTTTGCAAGAGGTAATAAACCATGTTTTTGGGAAGGCTTTTTAGGTATTAGAATATAACTTATTCCATATAATATTTTACATAGGCCAATATTTGGAGGATATGATATGAATATGGATTTATATGAAACTTTGAAAATTGTAGCACCGGGAACTCAGCTAAGAGTGGGATTAGATAATATAATAAATGCTAGAACAGGGGCTTTAATAGTTGTGGGAGACACTAAGGAGGTTTTGGATATTGTTCATGGGGGTTTTTATATAAATTGCGAATATAATCCCTCTTATATTTATGAGTTAGCAAAGATGGATGGTGCAATAATAATTAGTGATGATTGCAAGAAGATATTATATGCTAATGCTCAATTATCGCCTTGTCAATATATTAGCTCTAAAGAGACAGGCACCCGCCATAAAACAGCAGAAAGGGTAGCTAAACAGACAAATGTACTAGTAATCGCTATTTCTAAAAGAAGACAGGTTATAACTCTTTATAAATCCAATTACAAATACATATTAAGGGATATTAATGAAATATTAAACAAAGCAAACCAAGGGATTCAAACTTTAGAAAAGTATAAGGATGGATTAGATCAATCAATGAACAATCTAACTATTTTAGAATTTGAAAACCGTGTAACTTTATATGATATTACTAAAACAATTCAGAAAATGGAAATGGTTTGGCGGATTGGTAGCGAAATAAGCATGTATATATCCGAGTTAGGCACAGAAGGAAGGCTGTTAAATATGCAGTTTATAGAATTAATGGATGGAGTAGCAATGGATAGGATAAATTTGATAAAGGATTATATAAATGATGAAAACAAATATTATGTATCTATTTTAAATGAGATTGGAAAATTTGACTCTGGAGAGTTATTAAACCTTAATCTTATAGCTAATTTGTTATATTATGATACTGGCCTAAATACATTAGATATCCTTGTCAAACCAAGAGGATATAGAATACTTAGTAAAATACCAAGAATTCCTGCAAATATTCTTGAAAATGTAATAGTAACATTTGGCTCTTTACAAAATATTATAAAAGCTTCACCTTCTAAACTAGAGTCAGTAGATGGGATAGGGAAAGTTAGAGCTAATAATATTAATGAAAGTTTAAAAAAGTATCAAGAACAGTTTTTATGTGATGGAAATATAATACAAAAGGCTAAGAGAACTCCTTAGCCTTAATATATTAAAATTCAATATACATATTACTTGAGACTAAAGATACCTAAAGCTTTTATATTACTATATTCTCTTAATAAAGCATCAGACATATCCATATCTAAAGCATTACATAAAGCTGCTAAATAGAACAAATAGGCACCTATTTCCTCTTGGATTATTTCTTCACAACTAGGACAAAGCTTCCCCTCTACATGATTTTTCATATTATTTTTAATTTCTTCTAAGGAATCTTTACTGTAATCTTGCTTTGTAGCTTTAATTTCAATACAACCACAAGATGTGACAGATTTAATCACCGCTCTATTAATTCTAGAAGTATATTCATCTAATTTTGTTATTATATCAAGAATGCTTTTATGTCTTATGAGAACTTCCTCCACTTGGCCTTGGAAATCCTTGCAACTTAAATCTTTTTTAATACTTATATTGTTTGTGTCCATATAGTCCACCCCTGTCAAATGATTATTGGTTATGATTTCATTATACTGATAGGGACAAGTTGTTGTCAAATATTTCTAGTAATATATTTTTGGAAATTAAAAATTTA
>JAAZMG010000100.1 GCA_012798935.1 Tissierellia bacterium
AAAGATGTTTGCCAATATGACTCCAAGAAATATAGAAGAGCTTCCCTTATCCAAGATGAACTTTGCAGGCATAGGGAAAAAGATGTTAACAGAAATGATGGAAGAAACTGACACCCCTACTCTAAGTGATTTTCTAAATGGAGCTATTAACAAAGGGGTAACTATGCAGGCCTGCAAGCTTTCTTGCGAGGTTATGGGATTTAATGAAGAAGAGCTCATTAAAGAAGTAAAGATAGTTACAGCTGAAGAATATTTAAAAGATGCAATGGAATCAAATATTCAGTTATTTATTTGATTATTTAGGGAGACCTTTGGCCTTCCTAAAATTCCTTCCCCATATATATTTTTTTAGATATTTGTAGGGATACATAAAACATCATTAAAGAAAATATGAACAAATATAGATTTATTTTATTTATGTCTATACTTAGTATTTTTTCTAAATATCCTATCTCCTCTAGTTTTTTAAATGATTTGCCTATAATGGCTGGCCCTACTGTCATCAATATCCATAGTATGGTATTAAAACTTCTTAATCCTTCTCCAAGCTTAAAATAAAATGGATAGTATATAGAATAAAATATTAAGGATATATTTGCAGCAAAAATGGCATTCCAGATATTCGCACTTCTACCATTAGTTATTATTCCTATTTTTAAAATGATATTTGTAAATATTAATACAGCACTACAAGCTATTATTATATAGATTATAAGGCTTATATATTTCCCTCTCACAATATCCTTTCTATCAATTGGAAAACTATTGAGTATTATTTCACTTTTGTATTTATCATCATATCCATTTGTATAAATCACCGAAATAAATATTAATATAACCATTCCTAAAACATATAAAATATTTGCCACTGGGTGATCTGGCATTGTAAGTCCCATAGTAGCAATAAATAAAGCATAAATTACTGCGAATATATTTATTTTCTTTGATAGTTTTAAATCTTTTTTTACTAAATTAAGCATTTTGCCACCCCTTTATAGATCCCTGTTTTCATAAAGTTTCATAGATAATAGTAAAGAAACTATATACATTCCAATAGCCAAAAATACTATATTTTTCCCTTGTAAAAACCCTAGATATTTTACAAAGGATTTTTCCCCTACTACAGACATATTTGTTGCTCCAATAAAAAAAGTTATAAATACCACCATATGAACTATTTGTGCGATCTTAGGTTCAAATCTAAAATATGCAGGAAAAACTATAGATGTAAAAATCATTACTATTGGAATAGCTTTGATTATCATTTCTACATTAAAATAATCCACAGATTTTATTTTTAAAGCATTGATTATCCACAAATAAATCCCAGCATACACAATAGTTATAGCAAAATAAAAAAATGTTGATAAATATTTATAAAAAACCACTTCTTTTCTACTAATAGGCAAGGAACTCATAATATACCTAGTTCTTCCACTAATATCATAAGCAAAAGGTGTTATGGATAAAAGATAAGTATATGCTACTAATATTACAAAATACATAAATTTTGAATCATAGGATTCTACAATAAATAGTAAAAAAGGTATATAAAATATTAAGAAAAATCTCTCTCGCTTATTGGAGAACAAAATAATTAAATCCCTCTTTATAATCCCTAACATATTCTTACCTCCTCACACTGTAAACCATTATATCTTCTAAGGTTGCTTTTTCTATCAATACTTTATCACCAAAAATTCTTTTAACATTGTCTAAATTATCCGTTAATCCTTCAAATCCAACTTTAGTTTCTCTAAGTCCTATAAATTCTTTTCTTGTTTCCCTGTCTAAAAGGTCTGTTCCACCTTTAACTAAAGCATAGTTTTCCAACACTTCATCTTTAGGTTTAGAAAATACTACTTTTCCTTCATTTATAAAGGTTATATAATCTGCTATTTTTTCTAAGTCGGTAGTTATATGGGTAGAGAAAAATATACTTTTACTGTCGTCTTGTATTACATTGTATAAAATATCTAATATCTCTCTTCTAAACACTGGATCCAATCCTGATGTAGGTTCATCCATTATAATAAGATCTGCGTGATGAGATAAGGCTACAGCCAAGGAAAATTTCATCTTCATCCCTTTGGATAGGGTTTTAATCTTTGCCTTTGGATTTAAATCAAATTCATGAATATAATAGTTAAATTGATGTTCATCCCATTTTGAATAGAAAGAGGCTACTATATCTTTCATCTGTTTGATAGTCAAATCCTCATAATAATAATTCTCATCATATACAAAGCCTATTCTGTCCTTAATTTCCTTTTCATATTTTATATGGTCCTTACCGAATACTTTTATTTCTCCACCATTCTTTTTAATTAAATTCATTATTAGCTTTATGGTAGTAGATTTTCCTGCACCATTAGGTCCAATAAATCCCATAATATAGCCAGGCTCTAATTTAAAACTAATATTATCCAATGTAAAATTTTTAAATTCTTTTCTTAAACTGTTGACCTCCAAAACGTAATCCATCATTATACCTCCTCAAATAAAATCCTTAACATTTCTTCTACTTCTTTATAGTTTAACCCTAATAATTTGCTTTCTTCTACTACCTCAAATAATTTCTCTTCAATTACTTTTAACTTTTTCTCTCTCATAAGCTCCTTATTCTGCCCTGCTACATAAGAGCCTTTGCCCTGTACCGTCTCTATAAAACCTTCTTTTTCTAATTCATCATAAGCCCTTTTAGTAGTAATGACAGATATCTGAAGATCCTTTGCTAATCCCCTAATAGAAGGCAGTAAATCCCCTTCATTTAATTTACCTTTTAAAATCATTCCTTTTATTTGGCTAGATATCTGTTCATATATAGGCTCACTTGAGGAATTAGATACTATAATTCTCATAGCGATCCCCCTAATTTTAATGTTTATAGTGTTCGTTGTGTATATACTGTTTATATTGTTTATATACAGTATATATTCTACTGTTTTTTTTGTCAATAATTTTTTAAATATAATTTAAACCTATCTAAATTACAATCGTAAACTTATTTAATATTATAGTTGACATTCATAACAAAATCTATTAAAATTCTATTGTCGACCTGATTTTAGTTTTAGTTAACATATGGAGGGATTTTATGAAGATAACTACAAAAGAAATGATTTTAATTTCTTTATTTACAGCATTGACAGCAATAGGAGCCTTTTTAAGTATACCTTTAGGGGATGTGCCTATTACACTGCAAAGTATGTTTACCATATTAGCCGGACTTTTACTTGGACCTAAATTAGGTGCTCTTTCTCAGATTGTTTATGTATTATTAGGTCTTTCTGGGATGAGAATATTTGCTGGGTTTTCTGGTGGGCCTCAGTGTATATTTAAACCTAGTTTTGGATTTTTAATTGGATTTATATTTGCAGCCTATGTGGTAGGAAAAATCTCTCATGGTGGAAAATCCATAGGTTTTAAAAGAATATTTTTAGCTACTTTAGCAGGGACTTTTGTTATATATTTATTTGGACTTCCCTATATGTATATAATACTAAATAATGTAATGGGTAAAGCTGTTCCTATGTCTACAGCTATAAAAACTGGCTGTTTAATATTTTTACCAGGGGATATGCTAAAAGCTATATTATCTTCTTTAGTAGCATCAAGGGTAGTTACTAAAATAAACATAGTTAACCCATAATTATAAGCTATAAGCCTTCTTTTTTGGTATAATACTCATTAAAGGAGGTGTTTTTTATGATTACTGTTACAGGAGATGAAATGAAAGCAATAGATAATTACTGCATAAAAGAATTAGGTATTCCTGGAATTGTTCTTATGGAAAATGCAGCTTTAAAGGTTATAAAAAACATTGATTTAAATAATTATAATTCATTTACAATTCTTTGCGGAGTTGGTAATAACGGAGGAGACGGCTTAGCAGTCGGTAGACATTTAATTGTAAATGACAAGGATGTCCATATATATATTGTAGGTAATATTGAAAAAGGAAGTCAGGATTTTCTTGTAAACTACAATATACTTAAAAACATGGAAATAGATTTAAAACATATTAGTACTATAGAGGATTTAGAGCCATTAGAAAATTCAATATTAAAATCAGATATGGTTATCGACTCCATCTTCGGAACTGGTCTTACAAGGGATATAGAAGGTATATATAAAGATATTATTCTATCTATAAATGATAATAGCAAATATGTATTATCCATTGATATACCTTCTGGTATGGATTCAGATACAGGGAAAATTTTTGGAGTCTCTATAAAAGCTAATAATACTATTACCTTTCAACTTCTAAAAAATGGATTAGCCCATAATAAAAATTATACAGGAAAGGTAATAGTAGAACCTATAGGTATGCCAAAGATAGCAATAGATTCTATAGTAGGCAAAAAATTTGAAAACCAACAGATATAGATAATATCTGTTGGTTTTCAAATTTTAGTAGTGATTTTCTATTCTAGGTATCCCTTTTTTCCTCTTATGGACACTTCTCCAGAAAATATTTCTTCTACTTTGCCATCTTTATATTTAACTATCAATTGACCCCTCTCATCTATGTCCAATACTTTACCTGTTTTTCGAGTATCTCCCATTATTATTTTTACTTCTCTCCCTATTAAAATAGAGTTTTCTTTGCATATTTTTATAGTTTTAGATATATCTCCTTCTTCTTTAAAAGGTATGTATAAATTCTCAAAATGATTTAAGATATATGCTAATAACCTTTTTCTGTCTATTTTTTCTCCAGCAATGCTTTTTAAGGATGTGGCAGTATCTATTAAATCCTTACTAAAATCTTCTTTATCTAAATTAACATTTATACCTATTCCCATTATACAATAATTTATCATATTTAATTCACAGCTCATTTCCGTCAGTATACCACATACTTTCTTACCATCAATTACAATATCATTAGGCCACTTTATATAAGATTTTATCCCTATATCCTTTAGCCCTCGATTTACTGCTGCTGCTCCTATTAAAGTTATCTTGGCTACTTTTAATGGGTCAACCTTTGGTTTTAATATGATACTCATCCATATTCCTTTGCCTTTAGGTGAAAGCCAGCTCCTTCCTAGTCTTCCCTTTCCTTTAGTCTGCTCTTCTGCAATAACAATAGTACCTTCTTTTGACTTTGTAGCAATTTCTTTTGCTTTTATATTAGTCGAAGATAAACTGTCAAAATAATATATATTTCTACCTATAAAATCAGTGGTTAAATATTCTTCTACCTCTTCAAGGGTAA
>JAAZMG010000101.1 GCA_012798935.1 Tissierellia bacterium
ATAGATTAACACCTACTATGAAATCTGTAGCTAGAAAGGTTATAAATAAATTGTGGGATTCTATAGCTAATAATAAGGAATTCAAATTTAGAAAATTTTCTGCAGAGGATACTTTAGTAAGGACCGTATATATTAATTCTGATATTTTAACATTGGATAAGAATAATATTGTAAAATTAAATTATAAAAATCTTTCAGACAATAACTCAATAAAGCTTATATTTAATGAAATGGGAGAGTTTTTAGATGATTGTAGAAAAGAAGAACAAAATTTCTACAATTTATATAAAAAACTTAAAAGGAGACCCTATGGTATTAAAGACGGCTTAATTCCTTTATTATTTGCAATAGGAATAGTGGATAATTTAGATAATATTTATATTAAGAGAAAAGGTGTTTATGAAGATTTAGATGGTAAATTACTTGTTAAAATTATAGAAGAACCTAATAACTATTTGATATCTATAGATGTTTGGGATACAGAGAAGGAAGACTATATTTTAAGTTTAGAGAATTTATTTAAAGATTATATTGATTATGAATATAGAAACAAAAATAGATTAGGTAGTTTATACGAAGGAATAAAAAAATATTATAGAGGATTACCTAAATTTGCAAGAGAGACAAGCCTTGTGTCAGAAGAAACTCAAAAGATAAGAAATATAATGTCTAACGAATACTTAGATTACAAAGAATTATTTTTTGTTATTTTACCTGGTAAGTTTTCTTATAATCTTGTAGTCGATAAAGTTAAGATTGCTAAAGATGAATTAGATAAATTTTTAGATAATTTGAAAGAGGATTTTTCCAAAAAAATAGCTTCAATATTTGGAGATAAAAGAGAAGGTATTAAAAATTCAATTGAGAATTGGTTTAGTAATTTAGATCCTGATGTTAAAGATTATATGTTTGATCTCAGGACCAATTTATTTATAAAATACATACAGTCTCCAGAAGAAGAGTATTTAAGAGGCTTAGTTAAAATGTTGACAGGTTTTGATTTGGAGTATATATCAGATGAGATTGTTTATGAATTAATAGATGGCTTAGTTATTATTAAAAACAAAATGGATAATTTTAATGGCTTTGAAAATAATTTACATGATTCTATTAAAATAGACATAAGTTTTGATGATAAAAAGAAAACTAAATATTTACACGGTGTAGAATTATCAGATATAGGTAAATTATTAGAGACGAAAATTTATAAAGATATAAATAACTTCAATTATTCTATTAACGAGGAAGAAAAAGCTTACATTTTAATAAAAATTTTAAAAGAAATAATTTAATAAAGGAGTGATTTGCAAATTGATTTTAAATTCTGGACAAAGATTTAAAGTTGAGAATCCACTAATATTTAAAATGCTTAGTGAAATTCAAAAAGGGGTTTGTAATATTGATGAAATAAGAGAAAATTTAGGTATTGGTAAGAATAAAATCGAAACTTATAATTACTATTTAAGGATAATGGATTTAGTTGAATATAAGAACAAAGAGTTTTGTTTAACCGACTTCGGAAACTACATCCTAAAACTCGTTGACTATCCAGATATTTATCAGCCATTATTGTATTATAAATTATGTAGAGGATGGGAGAATGGAGGGCATTTTTACTATTCTAGAATAGTAAACAATATATTATATAATCGATATTTTAGTGCAGAAAACACAATTGAGAATAGTGAAATAAAAGATAAGCTTTTAGATTTCAAATCTGAATATGAAAAACTGGATGTAAAGCTTGTTTCATTAGTTACAAAAGGAATTAGTAGTAATGAAGGATTTGGCTATTTAGGTATACTAAATCAAGAAAGTAGAAGCAAATATACAATCTATAGTTATAGACCTAACCATTTAGTATGTACATATATTATCTATGATAGATGGCCTAAAGGCTCTACAACAGTTAGTTTTGATAGTATTGTCTATGATGAATATAATTTAGGCAGGATATTCTTTTTAACAGAAAACGAAGTTATTGCTATTTTTTCAAAGTTACAGCAAGAAAATTATATAAAGATAGAAGATAAGGCAGGTTTAAGGCAAATTGCAAAAAATCCAAATATTACTACAGATAATATATTGGAGGAGATATTAAATGAATATTTTTCTAACACCTTCTCAGGATAATTTATTCAATAAAATTACAAATGAATTTAAATATCCTACTATATCCCGAACCAATTATGTAATAACAGGAGAATCAGGAGTGGGAAAGACTTTATTAGCTAAACATTTATGTAAAGAAAAAAATGGTGAGTACATTGCTTTTACTAAAAATTATGGAGAAAGCTTTTTTAATCATACTGATTTGCTAGATATAGATGGCACTGATTTACTTGAGTTTATAAAAACATCTATTATTAAAGATAAAAGGGAAAAGTTATTTGCTATAGACGATATTGAATATATATTTAATTATATGTATTTCAATAGGAAAATAAACAATTTTTTGCGAATATTCAAGAGATATTCTTTTTTTAATAAAATTATATTAATAATTCCTAGCATGTATTTAAATAAACCTTTTGATGAGAATGTATTTGAGTTAATGTTTACTGAAAAAGATAGGAACTTTTTAGCTAATTATTATTCTGTAGCTAGATCTATAGCTATGGATTATGGCAATGGATATTATTTTTAAGGAGGGGGACTGATGGTTCGAAAAATTAATGAAGTAGTTTCTCTTAAGAAGTTCAAACCAGTAATAGAGATCAAGGGGGTAAAGGAAGAAGAAAAGAGCCAGTTATTTGATGAATACATAATTACAGAAGAAGTAGCTGATAATTTTGAAACAATATTTGAACATATGACATTATCTGTATCAGAAGAAAGACGTAGAAAAGGTGAGGACATAAATCCTGCTGAAATAAATAGAGCTTTTTTTCTAAGGGGAGCCTATGGAACAGGAAAATCTTATTTTTTATTGACATTGGGAACTATATTGGAGAGGATATCCCAAGGAGAAGGTTATAGAGTTAAGAATAAATTCAAAGATTTTGATGGAATAATATATCATGTAGACAAGCTAATGGTAGATGAAAAACATTTTGTGGTAAATATAAATGGAGTTTCAGAAACCAATATTGATTTTGAAGATTGTATAAGAAAAAATTTTGTATCTAAATGCAAAGAGGTATTTTCTGATGATGATTATATTCCTAAAAGTATGTTTGAAGAAGCTGTTAGAAAACTAGAAGAAGATAGGAATAATTCTTTAAGATGGGATCTTATATCCCATCACATGGAAGAAATGGATTTAGATTATAGTAAACTTGTATCTGGACTTAGAAAACATAAAAGGGAAAGTTTAGAGCGGTATATTTTTCTTTTAGAAACAGCCTATGATAGGAAGATAGACACTTATGATACTGACTTTAATGTTTTTATAAAGGAATCTTCAGATTATATAAAGGACAAGGGATATAAGGGAATAGTTTATATGTTCGATGAATTTAGCGCTTATTTAACAGCTCTAATAGAAGATGGAAAAATCAACAAGAATTTGGCTAAAATACAGGAATTAGGTGAAGCTTGTAGTCTTTCTAATGGCAATGATATAGTATTTATTGCTTCCATACACAAATCTATTTCAATTTTATTAAAAAGTGTTGTATTGGGAAAACAAGAATTAGAAAAAATTCAAGAACGATTTAAAGAAATACCCATAAGTTTTTCTGAAGGAAATGAGCTAATTAAAAACACAATAAAAGTAGATAAGGGCAAATATCAAATTATGAGAAACAAATATGATGAAATAAAAGAGTTAGAGAATATAACTTATGGGTTATTAGAATATTATTATCCAATGCATCCTGTAACTATAGATTATCTTAATACCTTATCAAAGTTGTATGCTCAGGAGAATAGAACATTGTTTAGATTTTTATCCGATGTAGTGGATAGAAAGATTAAAATTGAAGATATAATGGTTAATGGAAAATTAAATTTAATAACCATGGATTGTTTATATGATTATTTTATCGAAGATGTTAGTGGCGATGATGTAGCTTTTATTACTTCAGCAAATGATGCTTTAAGACATTGTACAGAAATATGGCAAGTAAAGATAATAAAATCTCTAGTTGTAGCTAGAATGGCAGTATATGATTATAGAGTAGGTAGTCAAGTGAAAATAGGGCTAACAGTTGATGAATTATCTAAGTATTTACTTATAGAAGATAAGGAATTAATTGACGATTTTTTACAAAATATATCTAGTAAGCCTAAAGTAAGCATATTTTATGATAAAGAAAATGAAGTATATGAGTTTATGGAAAATGTAACAGGAAAAATAAATATGGAAAAGGAAAAAGAAAAAATTAGAGAAACAATAGAAGAATACTATGAATTAAAAGAATTACTCAAAACAAAGGGAAGAAATAAAGAGTATTACAATACAAAAATTAATATACAACCTATAGTAGATATTACACCTGTCAAAAGAGAATTTTCCAGCCAAATCTATAGTTATTCAAATCTAATAGAAAAATTAAAAGATAAGGAAAACTTGGAAATATTAAAAGATGGAAATATAATTCATTTATTACCCCAAAATTTTGAAAAAGAAAAACTAGATATTAACCTAATTGAAAAATATATGAGAAGATATGGGGACAATATTGTAATTGTAGTACCTAAAAATTATGATTTTAATAGGGAACATATAGTGGAATATGCTATATATAAAAAGATGCTAATGGATGAAAAATATTTAGAGGATAATAGAATTAAGGGATATTTAACGAAGGAAAAAATGAAATATGAAGATATATTAGTAAAAAAGATAAATGAATATACTAATCCCAATAGTTTTTGTTTTGTGTTTAATGATGGGGTTCGTGAATTTAGCAGCTTTAATGAATTATCAAGTTATATGCTTAAAAAATATTATTATAAATTTCCTAATATAGAAGCTTCTATGAAGGATAGAACTATTACAAATCAGATTGTAAGGACCTTTGTAGTGCCAGGGGAGAAGGTAATACCGAGCAAATCTAATTCTGAGGAGAATAGGCATATAAAAGATACTATGGCTTCAATTGGTTTAGCATCTACTAAGGATATGGTAGCTGGAGATATAAAAGCAGAATTGATAATGCCTACGGAAGATAAAAACCCTATTTCATATGAGATATTCGATATAGTATGTAATAATGAAAAAGATAAAATTTTTGAAATTTTGGAAAATGCGCCTTACGGTATGCCTGAATTTATAATTGAATTATATATAGCTTGTGCAAATTCATTGGGGAAGATATATATTTACGAAGATGAAAAAAATTTGTTGCTGACTCCAGAAGTAATAAGTAATATTAAAAGAAAATCTAATATAAGAATCGAAAAGCCAAAGGATAGTATGGATATTGAAGAACTGCTTTATGCAAAGGATCTTTGGAAGGTCTTAGGGGAGAAAATAGATAGTAAAAAACATAAAGAATTTAAACCTGAAAAAGGTTCAGAAAAAAAAGTTAAAATTATGTATAACATAGCCGATGATATAAAGTTATTTTTGAATCAATTAAATAATAATATTATGCTTTTTGATGATAAAGGTTTAAATATAGATTTGATGAAGAAATTAAGTTTAGAGTTAGAAAAGTTAAATAAGACACTTAAACCAGAAGAATATATTAAAAGGATGAATGAGTTACCTACTAGAGTGGTTGCAGAAAAAGATAAAAACAAAGCTTTGAAAATCTTAGAGGATAATATAGATAGTTTTATGAATATAATTGAAAATATTGTATTGTATTCTAATGTATTAAGTGCTTGTGATAATATTCATAAAAGTAGATATAGATTTGAAAATAGTAAAGAGGCTCTTAAATTAGAAAGGGAAATAATGGAACTAAATAAAAAACTTAAAGAAGATTCTTTAAAATTCAAAGAGATAGACAAGCTGTATAAATTAGTTAAAGATTTTTATAATTTATTTAATACATTGTACAAGGAAAGTCATGATAAAATGCACAATGAAATTGTTGATATAAAAGGGGTTATAGGCTCAAAGCTAGAGATAGAGTTAATTGAAGCTTTAGAAAAATTTCAATTTAAAGGTATTAGTACATTAAATGAAATATATGAGAATATAAGAACTAAATATGCTTATTGTAACAATGATTTTAGCGATCATCTATCTCATGATTTATATCATTGTAAGTGTATGGGGAAAAGTTCTACTCTCAATGATTTTACTCTTAAATATGAAGAATTCATGGAAGAAGTTGAAAAAGCTGAAAAGACTTTATTTGGTGTTATTGATTCTTATAGGCGAGAATTTATAAAACTAGATAGAATAAATTTAGAAAATAAGAAAACTTTAAGGCAATTTATAAGAGATAAAGATGAAAAATTGTTAACGACATATATGGATTTTATGTCATTTTTGAATGTCAATCCTATAGAAAATAAAGGATTTATAATAAAAAGCTCAAAAGAGTTATCAAATATAGTTAAGCAATATAAGAAATATATAAAAATAGGTCCTGGTCCTGTAAATAGAGCAGAAATACAGGTGGAAGATTTAAACAAGACTATTATCAATAGTATAAAATTTACCGGTAAATCTAGAATGGATAAAGGGGAATTCTTGGGAACTATCAAGAAGGTACTAGATGAAGAAGTGGGAGATAAGATAATAATTATTAGAAATTAGATAGTAGAGACTTTAAAACCAATTTAAGGGTGAAAAATATGATAAATATTATTAAAGATTTTGACGATATATTGAATAAAAAAGGCGCAATTGAGGTAATCGATGATAGTAGTTTTTTGATAAGTAGGATGATGATTTCCGATCAAAAAGAAAAAAGATTTAAAGATGATATAGATATAATTATTAAAAATTCAAAGTATCAATTTGGGTATAATGATTTAAATCATTTAAAGGATTTTGTAATATTTGGAGAAATCAACTTAGTTGAAATTCTAGAAGAACAGTTATCTATTGACTTAAAAGGCTTATCAAATAGGGATATACTTTCTACGGGAATTAATAAAAATTTACAAATTTTTATTAATTCCTATGACAAAAAATATAATTATTTTCAAAATGTTATAATGTTTAATTTTGAAATAGAAGATACAGATGATTTAAAACATATGGATAAAGCTATAAAATTTATATTAGATAATATTAAAATGATAGAGAAAATGAAAGAGAATAGAAATAGCACTTTGCAATATTTAAAAAACGAGATAAAAGATTTAAGTAGTAGAGAGGATTTCTTATGGTTTATTAATATATTAGATTACGATACCGATGTTAAAGAGTATATGAAAATAATAATTTTCAATCATATATTTAAAAATTACAAAGAATTTGAAAAAGAAATTTTGAATAAACCTAAAGGATATAGAAATATAGATATTTCAAT
>JAAZMG010000102.1 GCA_012798935.1 Tissierellia bacterium
CGACCAATATAGCAGATAAGAATATGAATATGGTAAATGGTATTACTAATATTAATAATATTATGGAGCGGAATAAAGAGGTATCAGATAAACTAGCTGATATTGTAGCACAGGTAAAATATTAGATGCTAAAAAAATAGGGTGGTCCTTATGGTCTTGTTTAAAGACCATAAGGACCACCCCTTGGTTTTTATTAATACTGAATATGATTCCGATCCATCCATTCTTTTTTCGATTGGACTAAAATCTCAAGATCAGAGTCTATTTCCCCATCAATACGAAATAAAATTTTCTGGGTGGCTAGAAGATCATTATAGGTAAGGTAAGGATAATCTACCAATCCCATGGTGTCATCAGGCATATAAGCATATTCTAGGTTCCCGTCGGGCATGATCCAACGATCACGGATATTTTTAATTCCTTGGATCATCTTTCTAGCTGCTTGTTCATATCGTAAGTCTTGTTCCACCTCATATATTCTTAAAAACCAGTTAATAGCATGAAGTTGGTGGTTGAGGGAGGAGTGGTTGGGTTTTGCTCCTTGCTCATGATGATAGTCCTGAACAAGCCAACCTTCTTCTCCTAATACAGACCAATTAACAAACTTTTTTGTTTTTACATGATTTAAATAATATTCTCCCATTTTTAAATACATTTCTCTATAAATAGGATTTCCAAATTTTTTATATGCTTCTAAATAGGTGTCACCAATATCTCCATTAAATCGAGTATCGAAAAAGCCATGGTCGATATCATAATCGTTTTTCAGCCAACTGCTTTCTGGTAAGGTTTTGAAGTAGCCTTCTTCTTCTAAATTTTCAGTGGCTATGAGAAGTAAAGATTGTCCTATCATATCTGCTGCTTTACTTCCCCCAGTTTTTATGAAGGATGTAGCTAAATACATGCTTGGATTTCTCCAAAAGGCATCTTTATGGGTTGGAATGTAGCTGTTGGGACTTTTATAGTAATATCCGTCCTCTGCTAATCTAGCTGACTGTGTTACATCATAAACGGACCATAGAGTAGCTTGCGCCTCGTTGGTAAGATCAAAGAAAGGTTGGTTTGAACCGATACCCCATAGAATTCCATGATTTCCTTCTATATATTTGTATCGATATATGACCTCCCAATATCCATCTCTTTGCTCTATGTAGATTGGGAGAGTATCCGTTGTATAGCTTTGTTTTGTTCCTCTTCCAAGGTCTCTGTATTGGTAGGCCTGCCCTAATATCATATGATGTTCAGGGGTTTCTATAATGAGTAAAACATCTAGTGGCAGTGGGCCATCTACTAGGGGAATTGTCACTTTGTTTTTGTCTGTATCAAAATAGGTAAGGGTACCCGTTGTTCCAGGAATAGAAAAAGATGTGTAGTAATTTCCTTGACTCTCTTTAAAATCAATTCGTCGCATATAAAAATATCCTTCATCCTGGAATATAATATTTCTTTGTTCTAGGTCAAATTCGAGATGTTGCTGCTGTTCTATTTTTTGTTCAATTAAATTTTGGTCAGCCCATGCTGTATCTAAACCATAGCAAGTTTTTTGGAAAGCAAGGATACAAATGTATAATAGCACAAAGAATAAAGTGTTTTTTTTCATTAGAAGAGCCCCCCTTTAGATCTTATAGATAATATTATACTTGAGTTTTCCAAAAATATCTAGTTTATATTCTAGGCCCTACTCCACAAGCAGGATGAACAGTGATAAATACCTATTGTAGAAATATGGTTTTTTAGGTATTATAAAGACATATTTTGGTGGAATATAGAATAAGGGTAATCTTAGCAATAAAGAAGAAGGAAGGGATTCGTGA